>JAZDGZ010000096.1:0-3413 GCA_043806375.1 Pseudomonadota bacterium
GGTGGTAGAACGATCATAGATCCCACCCCTGAAGATGGCTGCCCGTATTCCGATCGGAAAGGAGAGGGTCCAGGTGATGAGGGTGCCCACAATGAAAAGGGGAAGGCTGTTGAGGAACCGCTCCCAGATCTTTGCAAGGACAGAGCGATTGTCTTTCCATGAGACGGTCTTCCCTGTCAGGAGATCTCTGTAGAAAGTGACGTACTGGATGTGAAGGGGTTTGTCCAGGTGGAACTCTTTGCGAAAACGCTCCACGATTTCCGGGGTGAATTTGGGGTTCAGGGGGTCTACCTGGCTCGGCTTTCCAGGGGCCAGGTGGATGATCAGGAAGGAGACCACCGAGACAAAGAAGAGGGTCACAATCTTTTGAATGATGCTTCGACCAATGAACGATAGCATAATGGTTATTCGTTACTCGTTATTCGTTGCTGGATATTGGTTGCCGGTTATGGGTCAATCATAAATCATAAATCATAAATCGCCAATCCTTTAGCCTTCCAGGGCGAAGCTCGGTGCTTCGTGCAGCTTTATCCACTTGTTGAAATAGAAGTTGAAATTGCCCGTCTTGGTGGGCGTGATCTTTCTATAGGTCACATGGCCCTGATTGTCCACCTCCTTAATGACGATTCTCTTGTCCAGGATGGCCGTCCATTTTCCCACATAGAGGAAGGTGTAGGGGTGCTCTCGGGCGATGATCTCGTGGAGCCGGTGGGAGTAAGCCACCTGCCGATCATGGTCGTATTCCTGTCTGATCTTGACGATCAGATCATCCGCTTCAGGATTCTTGAATGCGGCGAAGTTGAGCTGGTATGGGTTGGTCTGGCTGGAATGCCATATCTGGTAAAGATCCGGCTCAATGCCCATCTGCCACCCCAGTATCAGCGCATCGAAGTCCGCCTTATCAACGCGCTCCTGTACGAAGACCGACCACTCGAGGAGGTCTGTTCTGACGTCGATGCCGATCTGCCTCCAGGCGTTCTGCACAATGGCCATGATCGCCTTCCTGATGTCATTGCCGCTGTTGGTGATGAGGGTAAACTGAAACCTCTTTCCATCCTTTTGAAGCCACCCCTCCCCATCGCGCCTCCAACCGACCTCCTCCAAAAGCCTTAGGGCCCCTTGAGGGTCATAGGGGAGGGGCTTGATGGTCTGATTGTAATAATCGGTCTGTTTGACAAAGGGGCCCGTGATTCGTTCTCCCTGGCCATGGAGGACATAATCTATGATCTTATCCACGTCGATGGCCATACTGAGAGCCCTACGAATTCGAGGGTCATCAAAGGGCTTCCGTCTCATATTATAACCGATATAGGTATAGCCAAAGGAGAGCCCGGAGAAATCCTGGTATCTCGGATCATCCTGCAGACGCTGGACCTGGTGGGGCTGGATGCTATAGGTATCCACGGTCCCCGCGTAGAACTCCATCTCCTGCGTCAGCAGGTCGGGGATGATCCGATAGAAATATCGTTTGTAGTTGGGCGGTCCTTCCCAGTATCCCTCAAAGCGTTCCAGGGCGATATACTGATCCGATTTCCACTCCCGGAAGACAAAGGGGCCGCAACCGATGGGCCGACGGTTGAAGTTGCTCTGCCGCATAGAGAACTTCTCGGGATCCATGCCCCTGCTGAGGGCCTCGGCCTTGAGCGCCTCCTTGTTGAGAAGGTGCTCGGGAAGCATACCCATGCCCCATGTGCCGATGGCCGGAGAGTAGAGTCGCTTATAGACGACGCGTACGGTCAAGGAATCGATCACCTCCACAGCCTTGACAGGTTCGTAGTCTGGTATGCGGGGCGAGAGATTCTTGGGATTCATGATGGATTCATAAGTGAATTTTACATCGCCCGCGTCGAAAAGGTGTCCGTCATGAAACTTCACACCGGGTCTCAAGTGAAAGAGGATGACCGGATTGTGCTCGGTGGCGGGCAAGATCTCCCGTGCGTCATGGGCAAGGTTCTTCGTCTCCCCGCCTTCGGCGGAGTCGGGCTTGTGGGGGAGGGGAGAGGATGGCCCGGGAGTATCCGCCAATCTAACAAAGTCCTCCGAAGGGAAGGACTGAAAATAACGGTCTCCGAGGATCGCCGCGAGATTCTGGAAGAGATCCTGATCCACCCGCTGAAGGAGCAATCTGATTCTTTCAGGGGCCCGGACGTGGAAGCTTGAAGCCCCTCCCTTGGCTCCTGCCTCACCCTTCCTGGGCCGGCTCAGCGTAAACTCCGCCGGAGGGATGATGGAGATATCTTTGATATTGTCCAGGGTGGCGCGGGTTTTGGGATTCACCTGCAGATCCCCCGCCTTGGCCTTCTTGAGGGCCTCTGCGACCCCATTGGCATCACCCTTCCCAAACCCGGGTATCTCAGCGCCTTTGTTCACATAAAAGAAGGCCTCTTCGTAGATCTCCCACTTGGTGGCGAGACGGCCGCGAAACCTGAGATCTTCATCTCGGTCGATGAGGCCTTCAAAGACCATGGACTCTATATTGCTGCTGGCGCTGTCCGCAGACAGGATGGGATTTAGGATGGCGGCATCCCCGCCCGATGCGGTAATGTAGTCGTTGAGGCGGTCCGGATTCCCCCGGGTCTGCTCTTCGTAGGTGGGTACCCACAGGTAGGACTGGAGCAAAAGGACCACCAGGATCAGGGGGGCAAATATGAGGACCTTCTTGATCGTCATCAAAAGTGCCTAAAGTGTCTAGAGTGCCTAGAGTGTCTAAAGTGTCTAGAGTGAGCTAAAGTGCCTAAAGGAAAAACAACAAAGACCCATCACGAAAACACGAAAATAGTTTTCGTGCTTTCGTGTTTGATTTTAACAGAAAATCGAGATGATGCAATTGGTAAAGTCGATAGGGTATGATATTAAAGATGGCATAGCGATGGAGGATGGGATTGTGTCAATGATCGAGATCCTGGAGAAAGCCAAGAAGGTGGCGGAGAGGGGCCTTCATGTGCGAATCGACGAAGAGGCCCTGGGTCGCTTTTCCCGGAAGTGGGCGGCCGAGGGGCTGGCTCCGCCGCCCTGGGAGGCCCTCTACCATTTTCGGGGAGGAGACGAAGAGACCCTCTCCTATCTTCTCGTCCTGGACAGCCTGAATTTCTGTTTCTGGCCTCCGCCAGGCGTGGAGAAATGGGCGGTCCCCTATGAGTCGGGATGGCTTTCGGGCTACTATGCCCTTGCCTTCTCCCTTAAACGGGCCTTCGAGTCGGGGACGCCTCTGGCCGATCCCGAAGGCCTGAGAGCCCTTTCCTTGGCCGAACTAAAAGAGATCTTAAAGGGCCGGGGAGAGCTTCAACTCATGGAGGCCCGTCTTCGGACTCTCCATGAACTGGGCGAGATCCTCTTGAGCGACTATGAGGGAAAGGCCTTCAGCCTGGTGGCTGCAGCGGAGGGATCAGCCCAGGGGCTGGTGCGTCTGCTCG
>JAZDGZ010000097.1:0-3304 GCA_043806375.1 Pseudomonadota bacterium
GGCACATCCGCAAAGGGCGATCCCGTCGGCCGGAAAATCCAGGGGTCCCAGTTTTACGTGTCGCTCCTGGAAGAAACCTTCCCCATTGCTGGAGACCTTGAGATGACCCTTGAGCGCCTCAACGGTCTCGTCCCCCTGAAACCCGACCGTGAGCACCAGAAGATCCGATGAAAGGGCCAATTCTTTTCCAATAAGGATATCGTAAACCTTTACACTCAAATGGTCGCCTTCTGGGGAGACCTCCGGATATCTATCATCCGGAAATCGGATGAACTTGACCCCTGCAGCCTTGGCCGCATCGAGTTGAAAGTGCTCCTCCCTGACCATGCTCAAGTCCCTGTAAAGGACGTAAACATTCGTATCCTTGTTGAGTCTCTTGAGGGCCAGGGCATTCTTCACAGAGACAGGGCAGCCGATACTGCAGCAGCCCCTCTTATCGTTTTTCGAACCCACACAATTGATCATCACCACGTTCCGGGCCTCGCCCACGTGTCTGCTCTTCAGCAGCCCCTCGAGCTGGAGCTGGGTGATCACGCGATTATCACTTCCATAGAGATACTGCCCCGCAGGGTCCACTTCTCTCATGCCCGTGGCCACAATTATCGTAGAGATGTCAAAACTCTCGCTCGTCCCGTTGCTCTTGACCGCGACCTTGTAGTTCCCGATGTACCCCTTCACCTCTTCTATCTCGGCGCCGGAATAAACCTTTATGTTCGGGTGAGCCTCGACAAGGGCCGCTCTCGATTTTACGATCTCCTCGGCAGGCCACACCTCTTCGTTATGGGAAACGGTCGATATCCTGTTCAGGAGCCCGCCCAGCTTCGGGGCCTTTTCTACAAGCGTCGCCTTGAAGCCCTGGTCTGCGATAATCAGGGCGGCGCTCATGCCCGCCATTCCCCCACCGATGATCAGGCAATCCTTTCCCACAGGGAGCCTGATCTCCTCACCCTCTTCGAGAAGGACGGCCTTTGCCACACCCATCTTGACGAGATCCTTGGCCTTTTGGGTAGCCACCTCCGGTTCTTTCATGTGGACCCAGGAAACCTGCTCTCTGATGCTCACGAATTCAAGGAGGTATGGATTCAGGCCGGCCCCTTTGACCGTCTGTTTAAAGAGGGGTTCGTGGGTTCTGGGCGTGCATGAGGCGATCACCACCCGGTTCAGGTTGTGCCCCTTGATGGCCTCTTGCATAGAACCCAGGGCATCCACCGAACAGGACCACCTGCCTTCTTCGACATAAGCTACCTTGTCAAGACCTTTTGCATATTCGACCACATCGGGCACATTGACCACGCCGGCAATGTTTGAGCCGCAATCGCAGACAAATACGCCTACCCTGACATCTTCACTCATTGAATATTCCTCACCTACTTTCTCAAGATCGCTTTTATGCTCGCCGCCGTCGCCTGCACAACCGATTCGGAAATATCGATGGGTCCGGTCGCCCCTCCGCACAGGTATACCCCCTCAACATCCGTCTCCAGAGGCGCCATGAGCGGATCCCTTTCTTTGAAGAATCCGAGGTGGTCCAGTTGAATCTTGAGCACCTTGGCAAGCCTCTCGTTCCTTTCGCTTGGAACAAGGCCTGTGGAAAGGACAAGGAGCTCAACTTCCTCCTTTTTCAGCTCGCCTTTCTCAAGGTCTTCGTATCTGACCGTCAGATTCTTGGTCTCAGGATCTTCAAAAACGTCGTAGGGCCTGGCCCTGACGTACCTGACGCCGTTCTCCACCGCCTTTTGATAGAACCCCCAGAAACCCTTTCCATAGGCCTTGAGGTCATTGTAGTATATGATGGTCTCCACGGAAGCATCGTGTTCTTTGGTGATGATGGTCTGCTTGGCGGCTACCATACAGCAGACTTTTGAGCAGTAAGGCGTCCCATGATCCAGCCCCCGCCCGGCACACTGTACCCAGGCAATCTTGTGGGCGTGCCTTCCGTCCGAGGGCCTTATAATCTGACCGGCAGTAGGGCCTCCGGCGTTCATCAATCGCTCAAACTGGGTGAACGTCACGACGTTGTCGAAGATATTATAGCCATGCAAACCGGTCGGCGGCTTGACATCGGTGATCCCCGAAGCAACCACGATGCTCTTGACATCGATGTCCATATTCTTGTTCGACTGCCAAAGCCGCACTGCATCCTTGCCCTCTTTCTGACATGCCAAGACGCACAGGGCGATGGGGCATTCCCGGCACTGGCTGCAGTCCACCACGCATCCTCCCACGCAGGCGCCCTTCTCGCGCATTTTCCCGTGCCGGCAATCAGGATCAATGACGGCCACGTTGGGGACCGCCTGGGGAAAGGGCATATAAATCAGTTTCCTCTTGCCCCCGATCTTGCCGTCCATCTCATCAGGCAGGCTTACCGGACACGCCTCCATACATGCCCCGCACCCGGTGCACTTTTCCTCGTCAATGAACTTTGCCTTTCTTACCAACCGAACCTTGAACCCGCCGTTGCCCTTGGTCACCTTCCTCACTTCCGTATTGGTGAGGATCTCTATATTGGGATGATTGTCCACCTCGTACATCTGAGGGGCTTCGATACATATGGAACAGTCATTGGTGGGAAAAGTCTTGTCGAGTCTTGCCATCATGCCCCCGATACTCGCCGTGTCATCCATCAGATAGACATGGGTCCCGTATTTCGCCGCATTCAAGGCGCAGTTGATCCCTGCAATGCCTGCACCGATGATCAGGATGGAATCGCTCATTGGTTTACCTCAACCCTTATGTCAGACCCGATTAATCTGTTCTTCAAATCTTGATCCGTGGATATGCTGGAGCCGCGCATCGCAGCCCTCATCCCGTCTTTCCGTGGGCACGAGGACCGCATTTTGAGCCCTCAGGTGGCAAGAAGTCCGAATGCCGAAAACGGGAATACTGAGAGAGGAGAGAAGGGCTGATCTTTGCCCGAAAGGCACGGAACCTGCTGCGCCTGCAAAAGGTCGGGTTAAATCTCTGTAATGATGATGGCCTTTGACTTACAAACGGCTTCGCAGGTGCGGCATCCAAGGCAGTTCTGGGGCCTCACCGGGGTTGCCTTATGGGACATCTGAAAGACATCAACGGGACAGTAGACAAAACAGAGTTCACATCCGTCACATTTGTCCGCATCGACGTAGACCAGATAGACTTCAAAATCCCTGTATTGTTTTCCCATTGCCGGATTATCTCTTCTTGAACTCCTCCCACTTGTAGTCGATCAGCTCGAGGAGAACACCATTCACCTTTTTGGGATGGATAAAGGCAAATTCGCAATCGCGGAAAGGCCGGGCCACCTCCCCCATCTTGTCCGGGATAA
>JAZDGZ010000098.1:0-2189 GCA_043806375.1 Pseudomonadota bacterium
ACGAGATACCAGCGGTCCTCCAGAAAGACCTCGATAAAGCTGTGCCCCTCAGCCATGGCGAGACGGTCAACGGAGTATTCATAGATCCAGTCCACATTGGCGGTTATCACCATCCGAGACGGTACGCCCAGTGCCCTGAAAGGGCTATCTCGACCAGGGCAAAGTCGCTGCATCCGCCGAGGACCCGCCCCTCGAAAAGCTCGTCAGCGGTTCTTTGAAAGGCCTCGGTATTGCGCCATCCGTCGTAGGAGAAGGTTCGCCAGACATGCTGCATGGCCCTGAAGAGCCGCTCCCTTCTGTTCCCTCCGGATATCTCCCGGGCTTCGGCCGCGATCCGGGGCGTTATAGCGCTCTGGGCCCCTCCATTGAGCCAGTGAGCAGCCTCCTCGGGGATAGGACCGTCCTGGTACCCGGTAAAATCAAAGGGAAAGGGTGTGCCCAGGCTGGGCGCACATCCGAAAGTTAAAAGACTGACAAGAATGAGCTTGCTATAAAGGACTTTCAATGGAGGCCTTCCACATATCCTAATCCCTTTTCCCGGCATCCTGCATCCAGTATTCGGCATCGCGCTAAGCGCCATGGCCGCTGTCCCTTGTCCCGCGAAATCCAGAGCGATTTACCCGGAACACCTTCGAAGAGGGTCGGCCACCGTGCCGGCCGCACAATCCAGCGACCAGCATCCAGTATCAAGCAAGGTAGGATGGGTTGAGCCTGCGAAACCCATCGGCCTGCAAGTATCCAGCATCAAGTATCCACCCGCTAAAAGAGCGCATCCATCAACCCTCTCACCGACTCGATTCCAACGAGTTCGATGCCCTCTATTGAGGTGCATCCCTCCAGGTTGCTCCTGGATAGGAGGCATCGGGAGAAACCCAGCTTCTTGGCCTCCTTGATCCTCACCTCGGGTAGGCTGACTCCCCGTATCTCACCGGCGAGACCTACCTCGCCGAAGACGACCATGCCCTTGTCCACAGGCTTGTCGAGAAAGCTCGATATCATGGCGGAGACGATCCCGAGATCTGCAGCCGGCTCATCCACCCTCAGCCCGCCCGCAACGTTGACGAAGATATCCTGATCCCCCATCTCCATGCCCATCCTTTTTGCCAGCACGGCCACCAGGAGCGATATGCGGTTGTGATCCACGCCGATGGCCGTCCGCCGCGGCATGCCAAAGGGGCTCGGCCCGACCAGGGCCTGTATTTCCACCAGGAGCGACCTGGTGCCTTCCATGCAGGGGATGACCACGGAACCCGAGGCCTGCTCGGGTCTTTCCTGGAGAAATATGCGAGAGGGATTCCCCACCTCTTCAAGACCGGCGTCCTTCATCTCAAAGACACCGATCTCGTTGGTGGACCCGTAGCGGTTCTTGACGGCCCTGAGGATCCTGAAGGCATGGGAGCGGTCTCCCTCAAAGTAGAGGACTGTGTCCACCAGGTGTTCCAGGACCTTTGGCCCGGCAATGGCGCCGTCCTTGGTCACGTGGCCGATGAGAAAGGTCGGCACTCCGGTCTTTTTAGCCCAGTTGAGAAGGCGTGCAGAGACCTCTCTGACCTGCCCCACGCTCCCGGGCGCCGAGGGGAGGGTATCCGTATAGACCGTCTGAATGGAATCGACCACAAGGAGTCTGGGCTGAAGGGCCTCTATCCTTTCAAAAAGCTCTTCGAGGCAGGTGCCGGTGAGGAGGTAGAGATTCTCGGAGCAGATAGAGAGGCGTTCGGCCCTCATTTTGATCTGCTGGGGCGATTCTTCTCCTGACAGATAGAGGGCTTTTAAACCCTCGCGGGCGAGCTGACCCACCACCTGGAGGATCAGGGTGGATTTCCCGATCCCCGGATCCCCTCCGATCAGGACCATGGAGCCGGGCACCAGGCCGCCTCCCAGGGTGCGGTCAAACTCGGCGATGCGGGTCTTGAGCCGGAGTTCCGGATCAAGGGATATGGCATCGATACTCTGGGGTTGACCCATGGAAAAGGCCGTCCCCTTCTTGATGCCCGATTCCGTTACCTCTTCGACAAAGGCGTTCCACTGGCCGCAGTCAGGGCACCGCCCCATCCACTTGGGTGTCTGGTACCCGCAGCTCTGGCAGACAAAGGTCAGTTTGACCGGTTTGGCCATACAGGGGTCCTTAAGAGAAAAAAGGGTCGTCAGGGTTCACGAGTCCGGGAGTCAGTCATATCTCTCGCCCAGCC
>JAZDGZ010000099.1:0-8742 GCA_043806375.1 Pseudomonadota bacterium
TCGCGGGGTTTTTCCCTTGACAAAAATCCACCTACCAGGTAAATACGCACCAATCTGCCGGATTCTTCAACTCCATTCTTAAAATCATACTTTTCGTTGAAAGAGGATTGACCCAATGGAAAACGAAGCGCGTTCCTCTGAAAAACCCCCTAAGGGAGGATGGATCACCTCCCTTATTAATCTCATTGTTTCCTACTATGCCGAGTTGATCTCACAGCCCTTTAAGAGCGGGTTGATCTATCTTCTCGCCGGTTTGATACCCGCCCTATTTGTGGGCTGGATCCTTTTTCCCATGGCCCTCTATTCAGGACATAAACAGCCCGTTGAATTCAACCATGCCATCCATTCAAGCCCGGACATCGGCATTGAGGGTGAGACGGAAGTTGAAAGATGTCTGTACTGCCACGGCTTTCGGGAGGACGGAACCTTTGTCGGCATCCCGAGGCTGGAAAAGTGTATGGAATGCCACGATGATCCGGAATTGCCCTTGGGCGAGGAGCGCGAGGAAGAGAGATTCTTAAAGGAATATGTGGCCCATGAAAAGGAGATCGGGTGGTTGTCCTATTACAGACAACCCGATTGCGTCTACTTTTCCCATGTGGCCCACGTCAAAATGGGGAAACTGGATTGCGGAACATGCCATGGAGATCATGGCCGGACCGAGACATTGCCCCTTTACAAGAAGAACCGGCTGACCGGCTACAGCATCAACATCTGGGGCAAGAACATAGCCGGTTATAAGGCGAACACGTGGGACCGGATGAAGATGGATGACTGTGCGGAATGTCATACCCAGAAGGGACACAAAGAGAACAACGCCTGCTTTGTCTGTCACAAGTAGGCCAAAGTGGTCGGCTGAGGAACTTATGAATGGCGGCGAGCCAAGTGAATGAACTTAGGGGAAAAGAGCGATGGAACTCAGCAGAAAAAAGCTTATTGAAATAGCGGCATTCAACAGGAGGAATTTTATCAAGCTCCTTGTTGGTGGGGCGGTCGGCGTCCATCTGACACCGCTTCCATGGAAGCTCATGGACGATACTGCGATCTGGACCCAGAACTGGCCCTGGGTACCTGTGCCGCCCGTTGGCGATTTTACGAATGAGAAGTCCGTTTGTACCCTGTGCCCCGGCGGGTGTGGCATTCAGGTGAGAAAAGTGGACAAAAGGCCGGTTAAAATAGAGGGGCGCACAGATTACCCGGTGAATCCGGGCGGCGTTTGCCCCTTGGGGGCCGGGGGCCTTCAGCTCCTCTACAACGAAAACATTCGCTTTCCCGGCCCCATGAAACGGGTAGGACCGAGAGGCGCCGGAAAATTCATTCCCCTGCCCTGGGACGAGGCCCTCAAGGAACTGGCGGACCGGATCATCGGCCTCAGACAACAGGGCAGACCGGAAACCCTCGTTGCGGTCAATGGAAATCCCCCCAGATCGTCGATCTCCTTGTTGATTCAGCGTTTTTCAGAGGCTATCGGAAGTCCGAATTATACGAGCCTCCCTACGGTTGAGGATACCTACACGATGGTCAACTGGCTCATGCACGGGAACGAAGGGCCCATGGCCTTTGATCTGGAAAACGCCGATTTTGTCCTCAGTTTCGGCTGCGGCTTGATCGAGGGATGGGGGGCGCCGGGGCGGATGCTCAACGCATGGGGTCTCTGGCACAACGAGACTAACAAGGGGAAGGTGAGGATCGTCCAGATCGAATCCAGGGCCTCCAATACGGCGTCCAAGGCGGATCAATGGCTTGCCCCTGTGCCTGGTACCGAAGCGGCCCTTGCCCTGGGCCTCGCCCATGTCCTTATCAGCGAAGGGCTCGTGGACGCCACCTTTGTCCAAAATCATACCTTCGGGTTCACGGACTGGGTCTCCTCGGACGGGAGGAGTCACATGGGGTTCAAGACCCTGGTCCTCAAGAAATACTCGCCCCCGTCGGTAGCGAGGGTGACCGGACTGGACGCCTCGGACATCGTCTCTTTGGCCAAGGGATTTGCCCGGGCAAAGGCGCCCATCGCCCTCTTCGGCAAAGGCAAGGGGGACTTGAACGGAAGCCTTTTCGAATTCATGGCCATCCACGCTCTCAACGCCCTGGTGGGCAACATCAATAAACCCGGAGGCGTGCTCGTCCATGACCCTCTTCCTCTAAGCCCATGGCCTAAGGTGGAAGCGGACGGAATGGCACAGAAAGGGCTTAACAGGCCCCGCTTTGATGGAGCGGGGGGTAAGAATTTCCCCTTCACCCGGTCCCTGGCCAACGAACTCGGCAAGACCATCGCGGCATCCGCCGGCTCCCCGGTGGATACGCTCCTTCTCTTTTCCGCCAATCCGGCCTATACCCTTCCGGATGGCGGCGCCTTCAAGAAGGCCCTCAAAAAGGTGCCCTACATCGTCAGCTTTTCCCCTTACAAGGACGAGTCGTCCCTCATGGCCGACCTCGTGCTGCCGGACCACGCCTATCTTGAAAAAACCGAAGATATTGTATGGCCCGTAGGGCTTCAGTACCCATTGTACGGGCTTTCACAGCCGGTTGTTGAGCCCCTGTATCAGACCAGACAGAGCGGCGACGTCATCATCGCCCTGGCCAAGATGATCGGTGGCGCGGTCGGCTCTTCGTTCCCTTGGAAGAGCTACGAGGAGGCCATCAGGGATCGAGCAAAAGGTCTCTTTGAATCAGAGGGGGGTCTGACGAATTATGGTGGATCTGCCCCGATATGGAAAGGGCTGGCAAACCGCAGGGCAGCGGAAAGGGATTACGGTTCCTTTGACGAGATGTGGAAAAAGATAAAGGCCGGCGGCTTATGGTATCGTCCCGCCCATCCATTCAAGAACTGGGAGACGATCTTCAAAACGCCCACCGGCAAGTTTGAGTTTTCGAGTTCGAGGATCGAATTGGCGGTGAACAGCTCGGCCGGAGGCGGCCCCTTGAAAACCGCCCTGCAAGGCATGGGCGTGGGCGCGGAGGGGGATGAGGTTTATTTGCCGCATTACGAGGAGACCCCGTTCCCCCGGAACAGAGAGAAATCCCCTTTGATCATGGTGCCTTATTCGTTGATCAACCTCTCCAGCGGTTGGGCGCCGAGTGCGCCCTATCTCTATAAGACCCTCTTTGACAACCAATTGAGAAGGGATCAGGTCTTTGCTGATATCAATCCCAAGACCGCTTCAGAGTACGACCTCAAGGCAGGAGATTCGGTGGTCATTGAATCACCCGCAGGAAAGATAAGGGCTCGCATCAATCTCTTTGAAGGGGCCATGCCCGGGGTCCTCTATCTTCCTATGGGGCTGGGCCATACGGCCTATGATGATTTTCAGCAGAATAAGGGGGCCAACCCCAACGAAATAGTCGATGCCGGCAAAGACCCCTTGAGCGGACAACCGGTCTGGTGGCGTACGCATGTAAGGATCGTGAAGGCATGAGTTCCAAATAGAGAATCCAGGATCCAGAAGCCAGAATCCAGAAGAAAAGACAACTTGCAAAGCACTTCCGAGATTGAGTAGTTTCTGGCATTCTGACTCCTGGCTCCTGACTTCTGGATACGAATTTCAGATTGTTCTGCAAAGGAAGACCGCAATCATTTTAAAAAGATGATTTCTCAGATTGAAAGTGGAAGAATCAATCGGCATAAGAACAAGCGGGGTAAATGATGAAAGCAGAAGAGGGTAAATACCGATACGGCATGGTGATCGATCTGGATCAGTGTACCGGTTGCGGGACGTGCATGGTCGCCTGTGCATCGGAGAACAACGTTACGGTCAGGACCGACGAATCGGACAAGGAGCGGAGCATCGCCTGGATGCAGCTCTTCAAGATTGCCAATGGCAAGCCTTTCCCCCATACGGAGGTGAGCTATTTCCCGCGGCCCTGCATGCACTGTCAGAATAAGACGCCCTGTGTTTCCGTGTGTCCCCCCACTGCGACTCAAATGGATTACCATACGGGGATCGTGAGCCAGATCTACACCCGCTGCATAGGATGCAGGTACTGCCAGGCTGCGTGCCCCTATCATGCCAGATACTTCAACTGGTGGGACGGGTATGCCTTTGGCCGGCCCTTTTCCAAGGGCATGGAGCGACAGCTCTCCCCGGAGGTCTCACCTCGCATGAGGGGCGTGGTGGAAAAATGCTCTTTTTGCCACCACCGTCTTATGAGGGCCCGGACCAAGGCCTATGCCGAAGAAAGGCGCGAGATAGAGGAGCACGAGTACATCACGGCCTGCGCCGAGGCCTGTCCAACTCAGGCTATCACATTCGGGGATCTCAATAACCCCAAGCACAGGGTTTCTCGGCTGATCAAGAGCCCTTACGCCTTCAGGCTCCTGGAGCGGCTCGGAACGGAACCCAAGGTCTATTATCTCACCACCCGGGATTGGGTGAGAAAGACGGCAGACAATTTTCTGCCCGATCAGTTCAAGCCGATCACCAAGGCAACGGGGTAAACGATCGGGTGGTCGAACCGCGCTGTTATACTGGGTTTCATCAATCTGATAACCCTCTCTGGGAATAGGCTGAGCCGTGCGTACACTTGACACAGGGCTAGCACAAGCCTGGGGTTCAGAAGAGAACTTTTTTGAACCGCAGAATATTGAACAAGGAATATCGAACTTCGAAGTGAACCCTTCATCATTCTGCGGTTCCTTGTTCGACATTCGATGTTCTAGGTTTTTGGGTAATCAAGAATATACCTAAAAGTACACTCGGCGTTTAGCGTGTATAAAGGTCGGCCTGGAGGAGTGGCCGAGCATCCCTTTGAAAATGCTAGATTGACGAAGACTCTTGCCGGCTTCGTAAAAAGTCGGAAAACGCCCTTTTCTGTCCCGTGAAAGAGGCTGCATCGTAATGAAGAAAACCGTCATTCCGGACGAGCGTAGCGAGATCCGGAATCCAGAGATACACAACAATTACAAAACCTTCTGGATCCCGGCTCGCGTCCCGCTTCGCGGAACTTGGCCGGGATGACGAATTACGACACAGCATCGAAAACGGGAATCCAGGATATTGAAGAAGTTCTGGACTCCCGCTGGAGTTTATCCCGCACTGGATGCGGGACCGGAGTGACGGCTATGGGAACTTTTTACGAAAGCATGACTCTTAGGAGGATGAATTAGATGGATGCCGCATTGATACCGGAAGGTGTGAAAAGGTGTTCCCCCACGTCCTTTTTGTTCTGGACGCTCCCTTGGCTTGCCTTACTCGCCTGGGGAGGTATAAGCGCCTTTCTATGCCTGGTTTTGGGGCTGAACCAGACCAACATGAGCAACATTTTCGCCTTCGCGCTCTGGATCGTCTTTGATCTGGCGGTGATAGCCCTTGGGGCGGGTGCCTTTTTTACAGGTTTCCTCACCTATATTATCGGGAAAAAGGAACTCAAGGACATTATCAACGCGACCGTGATTATCGGGTTCATATGCTATTCGGGGGCGGTGGCCATGCTGGGCATCGATATCGGCCAACCCATCAGAGGGTGGTTTATATTCTGGCACGCCAATGTCCATTCCATGTTAACCGAGGTTTCCTTCTGCATCACCGCCTACCTCGGTGTCCTGGCAATTGAATATCTTCCCACGATCCTTGAGAACAGAAAACTGGATAAGATAAAGGGATTTCACTTTTTCGGACATAACCTCCATCGCAGTATGGCGGTTTTCGCCGCCACTGGCGCCTTTCTTTCCTTTTTCCACCAGGGGTCCTTGGGCGGCATGTTCGGCGTCATGTACGCAAGGCCCTTTGCCGCTAGGTGGGAGTTTTACATCTGGCCGACGACCTTTTTCCTCTTTGTCTTCTCGTCCATCGCAGCAGGTCCCTCATTCACGATTCTTTGCACCAAGCTGACCGAGGCCATCACGCGGAAGAGACTTGTTCCTGAAAACGCAATTCAGATGCTGGCCAAAATATCCGGCTGGCTCCTCGCCGCCTATATGGTCTTGAAGGTTGCCGACACCTTGGCCTGGATGTACGGCGTCGTCCCCAGGGCAGGTCTCACGTTCATGGACTTTTACAGGGAAGGGCCTTACGGCGTCTGGCTTGTGGCGGCTGAGATCATTGTCTTTGGGATCATTCCTGCCGTTATCCTAATCACGCCAAAGGCGAGGGAAAACGGAACCATGTTGATCACGGCCTGCGTGATGAACTGTACGGGCATTGTCCTGAACCGTTTCGTTTTCATTGTGGTCACGCTAGCCATACCCGTGATGCCCTTTGACCGCTTTTGGAGCTACTTGCCTACTTGGCAAGAATGGGCCATAGCCCTGGCCGTTGTGGGATACGGATTTCTGCTTTTTTCCGCTTCGTACAGGTATTTGCCCGTTTTTCCTAAGGAGAAGGAGTTAAATGCGGCAACCACACAATAAGAGGGCTCCGTGGGGACAGCCAATATGGTCGTAAAGGAGGGAAGAGATGACCCCACTATCTTTTGAGTGGCAGTGGAACTTAGACTATCTCATTTTCATGGGTCTTCTATATCTTGCATTGGGGGTCGTAGGCTGCGGACTGGTCGTTGTCTATATAAGAAGCTGGCTGGACGTCCACAAGGCAGAAAGACCACAAGCAGGTGCTTATGAACTCCCTTATCGATCAAAATATGCTGATTACTAAATCCATATCACCGTATCCCTTCTCCAGTGCTCGTTATTCTGGTCGGGATAGTCCAGGTTGTAGTGTAGCCCACGGCTTTCTTTTCGCAGGGATGCGCAGGCGATAATCAATTCCGCCACCTGGGCCAGGTTTCGCAGCTCCAGCAAATCCCTGGTAACCTTAAAATCCCAGTAATATTCCTTTATCTCCTCCTGGATAATCTTTGCCCTGCTCATGGCCCTCGCAAGGCGTTTGTTGGTTCTGACAATGCCCACGTAGTTCCACATGAATCGCCTGATCTCATCCCAGTTGTGAGAGACCACAACGGACTCCTCGCTGTCTGTGGCACTGCCGGAGTCCCAGAGAGGGGCCTTTGTAAAGGGGACATGCCTGTTACCGGTAAGATCCTCTAAAGAGCGCAAAGCAGCGCGTTTGGCAAAGACCAGCGCTTCGAGGAGGGAATTGCTGGCAAGCCGATTGGCGCCGTGGAGGCCCGTACATGCCACCTCCCCTATGGCGTAGAGGTTTCCAATATTGGTGAGGCCGTTTTCATCGGTCAAAAGTCCGCCACACATATAATGAGCAGCAGGGACAACCGGGATGGGTTCTTTCGTGATATCAATCTGATAGTGAAGGCATGTCTCATAGATATGAGGAAACCTCTCTTTGATGAACCCTGCCGGCCTGTGACTGATATCCAGATACACACATGGCTCCCCAGTCTTCTTCAACTCTAGATCTATGGACCGGGCCACAATATCCCTCAAGGCCAGATCTTTGAGAGGATGGTATCTCTCCATAAATCGATTCCCATTGCTGTCCACCAGGACCCCTCCTTCACCCCTTACGGCCTCTGAAATGAGAAAGCTTTTGGCCATTGGGTGGTAGAGACAGGTGGGATGGAACTGGACAAACTCCATATTGGCGACCTTCACTCCCGCTCGATACCCTATGGCAACACCATCCCCCGACGCAATGTCAGGGTTGCTGGTATAAAGGTATACCTTGCCTGCACCCCCGGTGGCCAGCACGGTGATTCTCGCCGAAAAGGTGACCACACGATTCTTATTCACATCAAGGACATAGACTCCCCAGCATGTCTCCCTGGTTTCGCTGATGACGATGCCCCTCTTGATCATTTTGGTCTTTGTAATGAGGTCTATTGCCACATGATTTTCATAAATGGTTATGTTCTTGTTTTCTTCTACCTGTTGAAGGAGCGCCTTTTCCACCTCTTGACCCGTTCGGTCCTTCGTGTGTACGATGCGCCTCCTTGTGTGGCCACCCTCCATCCCGAGGTCCAGCATCTCTTGGTTGGTCGGCTGGTGGGTAAAACCCACCCCCAGAGACATCAGTTCCCGGATCCTTGCGGGGCCGTCCCTGACGACCATCCTAACGATCTCTTCATTGCAGAGGCCATCCCCTGATTCCAGGGTGTCCTTGATATGGAGTTCCGGGCTATCATCAGGGTCAAATACAGATGCAATACCACCCTGGGCATAATTGGTAGAAGTCTCCATCCTTTCCTTCTTTGTAACTATGGCCACGGTGCCTGTGCGTGCAGCCTCCAGGGCAAAGGTCAAACCGGCAATGCCGGTGCCCATGACCAGATAATCGGTCTCTATTTCCATCTCGGTCTCCTTCTTTTCTAGGCCAGCGAACCGCTCCGCAGCAAACTGCGCAGAGTATCCAAAGATGTCATTCCGGCGAAAGCCGGAATCGAGTATTTTCAACAGGTTCTGGACCCCGGCGTTCGCCGGGGTGACGGTGTTTGGAAATATCGATGACTTTTGTAATTATGCACTAGGGTCTTCCTTTGGTGTAATCCGGAATCTTCAAATGAGGGCATATGACTCTCAGGCTCGATTCCTTTTCTTTCACCCTCTCCACAGCGGTCGTCCACATGATCCCGACGCGGTTTGCGTCTTCACTGCGGCTCAGTTTACGCAAATTCTCGGCGGAATCAGCCCAGTCGGTAACGAGGAAAAATACGCTGTAGAGTCCTTCAGCGGCTGTAGGGTTTCTAGAACTCAGCCGCTCTATCTCGGATGATAAATCAGAAAAGATCTTTTTCCATTCCCCAGATTCTGTCAGGCTCTTGTGGTTGAAATATTTTTCCATATGGGATGAGATGGAATCGATCATTCTCTGGCCCTTATCGCACAAGCTATCTTCA
>JAZDGZ010000100.1:0-3878 GCA_043806375.1 Pseudomonadota bacterium
GGCAGAATGGCGTCTGCGCCCTCTCTCCTTCGATGACCCTTACCTCTCAAATGACCGCTTACCGGGGTTTTGGAGATAGCCTCTCCCTGTCCAGGGAAGCCTCTGCCCATCCAAAGCCACCCATAATTGAGGGATTAACAGAAAAAACTCGAAAAATTCCTTTTACCCCCTAAGGATTGAAAAGAGTTGCCCATATCCCGAAATGGGGTCCGAAAGTCGCATCATTCTTAACGCACCCCAGATCATGGCCTGGACGCTGGTGACCACCGGTTTGCCCAGTTCCTTTTCCAGGAGATCGATGATCTCGATGGTGGGCATCTGGGCGCAGGGGAGATAGATTCCGTCGTAATCGCCAACGCCCTGGCAGGCCTCCAGGGCAGTCCTGTAAGAGGCATTCCTTGGGAGCATACCGTATTCGATCCGCTCCATGTTCAGGCCTTTAATGGCATGGACAAGGAACCCCGAATCCTGCATGAATTTTCTCAACAGGACGTTCTGATCATCACCAAAGGGTGATGCGATCACCAGGTTCTTGACCCCTAAGAGCGTCAGGGCTTCCACAGCCAGTGTCTGGCTCGTCGTGGCCGGGATGTCTGTTACATTACCAATGCGGGCGATGATCTTCTTGTCAAACCCGAAACCGCCTGCGATGACAGGCGGAGATCCTCCCAGGATGATGACATCCGCCTTGGTTCTCGCCAGTTCGGCGGCGGCCTGCTCGATCCCCTTGAGGGATCCTTCAATATCTTCTTTTGTCAGCCTCTTGATTCCGATCGAGACAAAAACGATGGAAACGCCTTGTGGCGCGACCTTGTAGAATTCAGCCGGGATGGTCTCGATGGTCGACCCAGGCGCAATAAACCCGATCCTTCCCCGGTATCCATATCTCTTTGTCAACATGTCTTGTCCCTTCATGGTCAGCTCCTGAACCCCCTACTTGCCCAGTTTGGCCTCTTTGACGATTTTTGAAACCAGTTGAAACTGTTGTTTCATCAGTTCGGAAATGTCGGCTGGACTCTTGATCTCGGGGACATACCCTGCCTTTTTCAGTTTGGCGATGGCGTCCGGATTCCTGAGGGCTTTATCTAGCGCTTCGACAAGCCTCTTATTCACTGCCGGTGGAATCTTTGCAGGGGCGAAGAAGCCTGTCCAATTGAGCAATACCTCCGGAAATCCAGCCTCTGTATAGCTTCGCAGCTCAGGCATGTCCGGAATCTTGATGGTCGTCACAAGGGCCCTCAGTGTTCCTGCCTTGATGTGGGGTCCGAGCGTCGGATAGCCTGCGGCCGTCATGGTTACATGTCCCCCGAGGACGGAGGTGAGCGCCGGTGCCCCGCCCTCGTAGATCACTCTGGCGATGTCAGCCCCTGTCTTGGTCTTGATCAGTTCCATGTTAAGGGTGGAGACGGCGGAGATTCCCCCACCGGCGGCATAGGATAGTTTTTCGGGGTTTTTCCTGGCGTAGGCGACGACCTCTTCAAGGGTATTGTAAGGGGAGGAAGCGAGGACGACCACAAGGGAAGGCGACTCCCCCACATAGCCGAGGGGGACGAAATCCTTCTGGGCATCGTATGGAACATTGCTGAGAAAGAGATAGGCGTTGACCAGGGAGGCAGCGTTTCCGGTGACGATGGTATATCCGTCCGGTTTTGCCTTGGCCACCGCCTGGGTTCCCGTGGAACCGGAAGCCCCTGGCTTATTAACCACTACAACCGAGCCCTTCAGTTCTTTGGACAGGTAGTCCGCGACGATCCTCGCAGCAACATCCGCCGTTCCTCCGGGCTGAAACGGAACGATGAGCTCGACGGGGTTTTTGGGGAAGTCGGATTCCTGGGCCTGGAGAAGAGAGATTCCTCCGAGGAGCATGAAAACTGTTACAAGACCGAGAGCACATATCTTTTTCATGTTTTTTCTCCTTCTTTATGGCTTTCTGTTGAACACCGTCTTCCTGATGAGGGGAGTCAACAGAACCGCCAAAGCGATAAGTGTGAAAAGGACAGAGATGGGCCGAGTAAAAAAGATGGAGAAGCTTCCTCTCGAAAGCGAGAGGGACCGCCTCATCTCCATCTCGAGCATGGGGCCCAGGACAAAGGCCAGGATCAGCGGGGGGATCTCGTAACGGAATTTCCTGAAGAGGTATCCGATGACCCCGCAGGTGATCATGACCACCACGTCTCCCGCGCGATTGTTCAGACTGTAGGCGCCGATGATGCAAAAGAGGAGGATCCAGGGGAATAGAAAGGAGTAGGGGATCTTCAGAACTTTCACCCAGAGAGGGATCAGGGGGAGGTTCAGAATCAGCAACATGACGTTTCCAAGATACATGCTGGCGACGACACCCCAGAAGACGTCCGGGTGGTTCTTGATGAGCAAGGGCCCCGGTTCCAGACCATAGATCATCAGGGCCCCCAGGAAAAGGGCCATGGCCGCGCTTCCTGGGATTCCCAGGCTCAACAGGGGGATGAAGAACCCGGAGGCGGTGGCGTTGTTGCAGGCCTCCGGGCTGGCCACGCCTTCGATGAGCCCTGTCCCGAATTTTTCAGGATGTCTGGAAATCTTCTTTTCGATGCCGTAGGCGATAAAGGTTGGGGTGGTGAGTCCAATGCCGGGGATGAGGCCCATAAAAAACCCGATCAGGGATCCCCGGACCATGGGAAACGCGGAGTCCTTCCAGTCCTGAAGGTTCGGCAGAAAGCCCTTGATTCTGGAAGCCAGGACAGAATGCCTCTCATGGGAGCCGATGTCTTTCAGGACCTCGGAGATTCCGAAAAGCCCCATGACGACGGGGACGAGGGGGATCCCATCTGTGAAATAGGGGATCCCGTAGTCAAACCGGACCTTTCCCGTTTGAGAATCCATCCCGACCACCCCGAGGAAGAGACCGATTCCTGCCATGATCAGGGATTTGAGCATCGACTCCCCTGCGAGATACGTCACCAGACAGAGGGACATGGCCATGAGACTGCAATATTCGGGGGGGCCGAATTTGAGGGCGAACCCGGCGAGGGTGGGGGCCATGAGCATCAGCATGATGACGCCGAATGTTCCCGCAATAAATGAACCAAAGGCGGCAATCCCGAGGGCGGGCCCGGCCCGTCCCTTCAAGGCCATCTGGTGCCCATCGAGGCACGTGATCACCGAGGCCGCTTCGCCCGGAATGTTGACCAGGATGGACGTGGTCGAACCTCCATAGGAGGCCCCATAATAAATCCCGGCCAGCATGATCACGGCAGAGACCGGGGGGAGTTTGAAGGTGATGGGAAGGAGGAGGGAGAGTGCCGCATTGGCCCCGAGTCCCGGCAAGACCCCGACCAGGGTCCCGATAAGAACCCCGAGGAGACAAAACAGGAGATTCGCAGGCTGGACTGCGATGGATAACCCGTAGATCAAGTTAGAGCCATACTCCATGGGCCTGTCCTCAGATGCCCAGGATTCCCCTGGGTAATGCGGCACGTAACGCAATTCCGAAAAAGGCGTAGGAAACGGCGGTGGTAATAAGGGCCGTCGTAACGGCCAGTCGCCACCGCTTGTGCTCAATGGCTTTGAGAAGAAAAAGGATCAAGAAAAAAGTGGACACGATGAACCCGAGCCACTCAAGGAGCAGGATGTAGGCATAGAGGGACGAAATGCACAGGAGGATGTTCCGGACCCTGACCTTCTCCCCACCTTCTTTGTCCGTTGTGGCATGGGACCGGGTCTGCAGAAAGAGGAGGAAGGAGACAATCAGAAGGAACATCCCGATCAGGAGCGGAAACAGACCTGAGCCCGGCTTTCGAAGCTCTCCGGCACCGAGCCTCCAGCTTTCTTCTATGAGAAGAATTGCCAAAAGGATCCAGAAGAGGCTCAGGACCTTGTCGGATCTCATCATCATGCGCCGC
>JAZDGZ010000101.1:0-6514 GCA_043806375.1 Pseudomonadota bacterium
AATCCAAAAAGGACCAGCCTCGTTTATCATCTGGGTTTCGGATACAACGGCGAAGTGGAACACCTTCTCAGGAACTCGGATTTTCATCTAGACAATCCCTCCTCCAAGGGGGTGGCCGTCCAGGCCTTTAGGCAGCAGAAATCTTTTCTGGTCAACGACGTCGGAAAGATCGAGAAAGATCTTTCCAGAAGGAGTTTGAGCTTCCTTCGGAATTTGGGTACGCAGTCCTTTATCTGTGTTCCGATCGTTTACGAGCGCGAGTCGCTGGGCGTCCTATTGGTAGACAACCTCAAGTCCAAGAGACCCCTTAGCCAGAGCGACATGTCCCTGTTGACGGGGATAGCCACCCAGATCGCCATATGCATCCACAACGCCATCTCGTACCAAAAGCTCCAGGAAAGCAAGGAGATTGAACAGAATCTCAGGAAGTTATTTGAGAAATACGTGCCGTCCCCGGTCATCAGACGATACCTGGATTTCAAGGAGGTGGACCTTTTTCGCGGCGAGGAATCCATCATTACAGCCATGTTCTTGGATATCAGAGGTTTTACGGCGAGCGCGACGAACATGGAGGCCAGGGACGTGGTTTCCTTCTTGAACAGCTATTTCGAAAAGTGCTCTGCTATAATCAGCGAAAAGAACGGGCATATCAACAAGTACACGGGAGACGGCTTCTTCGCCATTTTTGGCGCGCCCGAACGTCTCGACAATCACGTGATCTTGGCCTTTGACGCGGCTCGCGAAATTCTCGAAATGTCCAAGAAATTCATTCTCGAGGGAAAGCCCATGAAGATCGGGGTTGGTCTTCATACGGGCCGCGCCATCATGGGCAACATAGGATCCCAGACCAAGATCGAATATACCGCCATCGGCAATACGGTCAATATGGCGGCACGGCTTCAGGAGTTCACAAAGCTGTTCCAGGATTTTTCGATTATCATGAGCAAGGCCGCTTGGGCGGTCCTGAGCGAACACGCCGAACACAAAAACATCACGAGTTTGGGGGAGCAGGTCATCCGTGGGAAAAAAGGGAAGGTGGAGGCCTATGGATATAGTCCCTCCTTAAGACCTCCCTCCTTCTCCAGTATTCAGGGCGTGGGGGGTCTCATCCCTTTGCAGAGGATCAAAGGGGTATAGGTAAACCGTCTCGGGTTGAGAAAAAAGCCCCTAAAATCTTCAATGAAGGCCTTTTGCCCCCCTGGGTAACCTTCAAATAGTCTTGCCTTCGAGGTGATCACCTCGGCTTTTTTAATCCAATTGAACATATCTTCGTTCTTGACCTTGCCATAGATCAAATGATGGGGGATAAGGTTCAACTGGATGTCTCGATATCCCAGGTCATAAAGATAGGCGTACAACTTCCTGCCGACAAAGGGGTCAAAGTTGAATTCCTCTTGGAGCTTGTTTGAGATCCCGGTGAGGATCGCCTCCATTTCCGCCGGCATTTCATAATGATTAAGACAGTTGTGGTCGAGATCCAAAAGACAAAGGCAGCCCTCCGGCTTGAGGAGAGAAGTGAGGTTCCTCACGATTTCGGGGCATTCTATCCGGTTGTATTCCAGTACAAATCTTACCCAGATAAAATCAAATGGGCCGATACCATGCATCGGCTCCCGCAGGTCATGAACTTCAAAGCGGATGGCCCGACCGCGTCCATAGTGTTCACTTGCATAGCGGATTCTCTCTTCAGAATAATCTACTCCGAGGATCTCACCTCCGGGCTGAATCATTTCGTAAAGAATGGCGGTGATCATGCCGGGGCCGCATCCGGCATCCAGCACGTGATGTCCCGGCTTCAAGCCGCACCAGAGAGCCTGTTTGTGAACCTCGTCCGGATTTGTTTTGACTTGGAGGCGAATGGCCTCCTCCAGGTTTTCCATCAAATACGAGCTACGTGGATTGGGCATGCGAGTCTCCTTTAGAGCCGCCACATTCTGCGAGTAGGTGGCCATGTATACCATTAAAAGGTAAAATACGAAAAAAAATAATGTCACCCTTTTCGGCTTTTAAATAAGGCTCCCTTCTGGGTGTTCCGGGGTGCTGTCGTGACGGGTCCTCTCCATCCCCTGAACCCTTCTCATCCGGGAAAGTGAAGCTCGCCGCGCTTCCGCGCGGGGCATCTGTGGCAAAGCCAAGCGGAACTGCGCCGAAGCCAACCCGGCTTCGCCCTGCGGGCTACGCCGCGGTCGCCTGTTGCCATTCCTCCCCGTGCTTCTCCACCCTCCGCAGTAGCACTGCTACGGAGGACGGGCGCACGGGGCATCCTGGCGAAGGCGAGTGAAACTGCAGGAGTGAGGATTTTTTGGTTGTCAAATCGGGAAGAACGTGGTTCATTTGGGACTCTGTTTTTCTGTGTTTTGAAAAGACTTTTGAGGATTGTGAGTAAAAATGAATCAGGATTCAAGCGGTGGAATTGTTGAGATCATAGGAACGGAAAATTTTGAGTGGCTTTCAAGGGAATTCGGGCCGGAGACAAGGCTCAAGGATGTTCCGGACGAGATCCTAAATCGCATCAGCGTCGTGGATATCGCCATCAGGGACTATGGCCGTGATTCTAATGCCATCACGGCCATTGCCCTCATTACCTTCGCCTACAGGATAAACGGAAAGCCCCAGAATCCCAAATACGGCACGAATGATCTTCTCCTGCTGAAGGTCCTCGCCAAAAACGAGATCTCCAGAAGGGCGGGAAAACGAATATCTCAGCGTGAACAATGGGACCTCCCCCTTTTTGAGTTCATTACAGGCGAAGTGGGGGAGAGGATAAGAGAGACACGGCTCATGACAAACCCTGTATGAAAGACTTTTTTGACAAAGTTCAAGGCCTTTGATAAAGTGTCTTTGCTCTTCTTTCCTCTTCCAACCCTTTGAGAAAAAATGAGATTGCCCCGGTTGGGGGGTCGGGATAAAGAGCCTATTCTCAGGGGTCCCCCTTGCGGCCCCACCAGTTACTGTAATCAATCTTTGGGCAAACACCCTGTCTGTTTCCTTGTTCTTGAAGGATGGACTTCAGCGGGTTTGACGCGGAGACCGGACAGGTTGCTTATCATCATGCCGGTTAATTTTTTGGGGGAAATGGGGATAAATGGCTCCATCTGTTCTGATAAGTGAGAAAAACCGCGCCAGGTACCTAAAGATCATCGAGCCGATAGGAAATTTTTTTGCCCGCGCAGGTGTCCATCCCAATATCCTGTCTATCTCGGGATTGGTGCTAAGCCTGCTGGCAGGACTGATCTATGGCCAGGGGTCTTTTTTTTGGGCCGCTTGGGTGGTTGTCCTGGCAGGTACCTGTGATACCCTGGATGGCCACATTGCGAGACAGAACAACAAGCACAGCTCTTTTGGGGCCTTTTTTGACAGCACCTTAGACCGATACAGCGACATGTTTATGTTCCTGGGCCTGGCCTATCATTTTTCGGGCGGCCAGGCCTTCCTGGGGTTTTACGGGAACGCTGCAACAAAGGCAGACCCCAGCCCCTGGACGGTGCTGGTTATCGTCATGGCAGTAGCCGGGTCTTTCATGGTCAGCTATACCAGGGCAAGGGCGGAAGGACTTGGCCTCGAGTGCAACAAGGGTTTAATGCAAAGACCCGAGAGAATAATCCTCTTGATCATAGGATCTTTGCTGGGTGTTATCCCCGTGATGGGCACCCTGTTGCTAAAGCTTTCCCTTCTCCTTCTCGCCGTATCCACTAATCTGACTGCCATTTATCGCATCATGTTGGTCAGAAGGCATTTCACAGGGGGAAGCGAGGCGAAGTGAAGGATCAATCCTTTTCCGTCAAAGTATCTTTTTCACTTGAGAAGCGGCCCAAGAAATCCCTCAATCCCGGCCGCAAGTATACCTGGCTAAGATCAAAGCGACACAGGGCCCTGGCCAGGGCATCAATCTTGTCCCTGGTCGTTGCTTTTGAGTTGATGATCAGGACATATTGCCCCTTCAGCCGGCAAAGACCTCCGGCAGAGAAGGCGCCCTCGTGTGTCATGGGGTCATAACGGACTTGAACGGACAGGTTTTGTGCGAGCGTCTCTAGCTGTCCCAGAAGTTTTTTTTCGTCCAAGACAATGTTCCTCCTTTTGCCTTTCTTAAAGAATCGGACATCGTTGCCTTTGCATCTTTCGATCGACTTCCCGCAGCAGGAAAGACTGGCTCGCGACGAGGCCCAGCCCTGAAAGGGGAACTGGTTTACCTTACAGGTTTTCCGCAAGAGGGACAGAAACTGAAGCCCGGTTCCAGGGCCTTACCACAACGAAGACACCTGGGTTCATCGCTTTTGGGAGTCTCGGCCCGCTCCTCGCCCGACTCATCGAAGATGCTTCCGCAGTTCCCGCACTGGAGGAAGGGGGTTCCTCTTTTTACCGGCAGGATCGGGAGGAAAAAGAACGAGAGATAGTGGTCCATTCTTTTGAGCCGGGCCTGGTAAAGGCCACAGGAGCGGCACAACCTGGGATGAGTATCAAGATCGACCGCTTTGGGTTGAATACCTGCAATGAAGAAAAACATGGCCCCCCTCGCTACCTGATCATGTCCAGATCCCGATCAGGGGATCGCTCGCTCCAGGATTTTTTCCTGCCTAAACCTGATGTTTTCGTAAAAAGTTCCCATAGGCGTCACTCCCGCGAAGGCGGGAGTCCAGAACTCGTTCAATTTCCTGGATTCCCGTTTTCACGGGAATGACAGAAAAGGGCATTTTCCGACTTTTTACGAGGCCGTCATCTATATTCCTTGAATTCAGTGTCTGGACGACGGCCGTCCTGCCTTTCGTGGACGCTCCCAATTGTACCGACCAACCCCATGGGAAGGTCTTCGAAAAATTGGAAAAAAGGTGAACGAGGACTGAGACTGGAAAAAGAGGGAACACCCTATTTTCTTGGCATGTGGGAGGGGGACCTGAGCTCTTTGCGGGGCATCTGCGAGCGAATTTCTCCGTCGATCAATAGCCCAAGTCCGAGGATATGACCCTTCAAGGAAAGGATGAGATAGCCATTTCCAAGTTTCAGATCGGTTTTAATGGGCTCTCCGGCCAGCAGCCTTTGGAACTCCTCTTCGACAAGATTGAACTTCCCCTTGGTGGCCGCCCCCCCGAAAACCTGAATCATCCTGGTGGACGGCTTCACGTACCTTCCGACCCTCTGAAAGGCCCTCAAGCCGATCATGCCCACCTTAAGGCCGGCGGTAAGTTGCAGATAAGGGGATTTTCTGAGCAGCCACCAGCTCTCGCCTCGGTGGAACAGCAGGTACCCGTCGAAGGTGGCTGCCGGGAGTCCGAAACGACCCTCCATGTAAGAAAGGAGTTTTTGCCGGTCAGAGCCGTCTGCCAATTCGGGCCATGAAGAATCCCACGGAGTTGACTTGATGGGGGTAAAATCTCGCCGCTCGCCTGAGTTGCCTGTCATAGGGTTCCTTCCTCCATTCAGAAAGCCCTGGTTGAATCGGTAATCCGAACTCCACGGGAAGGAGTTTCGCCTCCCTGTTTCTCAGCAGAAAGTCGACGACGGCCTCGTTCTCGTCGGGGTTGTAGGTGCAGGTGGCGTAGACCATCTCGCCCCCCTCTTTCAATAGATCAAAGCCCCGAATAATGATCTTTTTCTGCAGGTCGGGAAGAGCCCCCTTCCCTCTCGCTCTTCCGTACCACGGGGCCTTCCCTTCTGTCCGGAACCTGCCTTCGCCCGAACAGGGCACGTCGGCCAGGACATAATCAAAACGTGTTCTAAGGGGAAATTCCTGGGCCTGATAGGTTGTTAGTACCGTATTCAAAACCCCCAGTCTGCCAAGGGTATGGGCCAGGGGAATCTGCCTTCGAGGATACGGTTCATTGGCAATGATGAGTCCCGTGTTGTTCATCAGTTGGGCGAGGTGTGAGGTCTTTCCTCCGGGTGAAGCGCACATGTCAAGCACGAGGGAGTCCGGTCTGACGGGAAACGCCAGAGATACGAGGCAGGAAGTCAAGGCCTGGGGATGAAAATATCCCAGATAATACTCAAGGAGATTCCCCACCGAAAAGGATCCCTGCGCCAAAAGGAGACCCTCATCCCTTTCGCTCACCCTTGTAAGCTGGATTCCCTTTTTCTCCAGCAATGAGGCCAGCAAAGCCGGCTCGATCTTAAGCCTGTTGACGCGGAGGTGGACGGGCAGGGGTTGTTTCAGGCTCTCCAGAAATGCAGAATATTCCGGAATAATCTCACAGTAGCGTTCAAATAGGGACTCCATCCGTAGTAGGGCTGCCTGTTTTCTTATCCTTTTTTAAGTGGGTCACGCCATTCAAAAAGGGGCGACTGTGGGTGATTGAAGGATCATCGTCGGCCGAAGATACTGTCGGAAATGACCTTTCTCTGGATTTCAGAGGTCCCCTCATAGAGGGTAAAAACCCTAGCATCGCGATAGTACCGTTCAACCGGGAATTCCTTGATATATCCGTACCCCCCGTGTACCTGAAGGGCCTGGTAGGCCACCGCGTTGGCCATTTCTGAGGCAAAAACCTTGGCCATGGAGGCTGCTGCGGTAAAATTCTCC
>JAZDGZ010000102.1:0-3845 GCA_043806375.1 Pseudomonadota bacterium
TGGGAATGACAGATGAGGTAAACCTCCTATAGAAAGCTACATGGAATTATCAATTTAAAACTCTAAAACATTTCGCCTTCGGCGAACCTGTTTTCATCCGCCCAGCAGAGCTGGGCGGTATTCAACAGGTATTTTTATAAAACTGCTGAATATGCTGAATGTATCAAGCGTCTTCATGAACGCGAAATTGGAGTAATGGGTACCTTTATGGTAGGTTTTGACGAAGACACCCTTGAGGTCTTTGATCAGATCGTTGACTTTGTCATGGAAAACCGTCTTGAGACAGCCCTTACATTGATTCTCACTCCCAAGTCTGACACAATGCTTTTCAATCAAATGAACACCCAGAACCGCATGCTCAGTCACAATTGGTGTGATTACGATGAAGGCACAGTCACTTTTATCCCAAAGAATATGACTCCAAGGCAACTCCATTCGAGTATGCGATCAGTATGGAGTCGCGTCTATTCATGGCAGGGGATATGGCACAGGATTATGACCAAACCCGGGGGACGGCCGGATCATCTCAGTGAATATGCCTAAAGCACTTCTCATCCATGCAACCGATAAATCACTCCTCGTGGCGGAACAGCCGCCGATCCCTTTCCCGGTACTTGGCATGATTACAGTAGCCGCACTATTCCCCAAGAGTTGGGAGGTGGTGGTTATAGACGAAAGCATGGAGGCTGTTGATCTGGAGGCCAGCGCTGACCTGGTGGGCATATCGACACTCACCCTTGACGCTTGCCATGCTTACGACCTGGCCGATCACTTCTGCGCCAGAGGAATACCTGTTCTGATGGGCGGCATGCACCCATCAGCCATGCCAGCAGAGGCTATGAAACACGCTGATGCCGTGGTCGTGGGTGAAGCCGAGAATGTCCTTGACCGTGTCTTGTCAGATTTCAAGGAGGGCAGGATGCGTAGTGTTTATAAGAATGAAAATCCTCCAGACCTTGCTAACATGCCGCGCCCACGGTTCGACCTCCTTCACCCCAGGCATCGCTATTTCCTTCACTCAGTGCAGGCAACGCGTGGCTGTCCTCATCACTGCGAGTTCTGCTCTGTCACGCCATTCTTCGGGCACCAATACCGATTGAGGCCGGTGAAGGAAGTGATTGCCGACCTCCAAGCCTCGTTTGAGGAGGCCCGATCGAGGACGGTCTTCTTTGTCGATGACAACATCACCGGCCGGGCCGACTATGCAAAGGAATTGTTTGAGGCACTCATACCTCTTAAGATAAAATGGGGAAGCTTTGCATCCGTAATGATGACCCGCGACCGTGAACTGATGGAGCTATCGGCCAAATCCGGATGCATCGAGCTCTTTATCGGTTTCGAGTCCCTCTCACAGAACAACTTGGATCACTCTCACAAGTCGTGGGTTCGTGCCGACATGATGCAAGAGTACATTAAAATCTTTCATAATTACGGAATCATCATCGAAGGCGCTTTCATCTTCGGCCACGATGAAGACCGCAAAGATGTCTTCCGCAGAAACGTCGATTTCGTCCAAAAGAATGGCATCCAAGTGCCCGTGTTCGGTATCCTCACACCTTATCCTGCCACCCGACTCAGGGCCAGGCTTGATGTGGAAGGCAGGCTTCTGCCGGAAGCCACGGACTGGCGACTCTACGACGGCTCGCATGTCCTGTTTAAACCCGCTCACATGACGCCAGAGGAACTTGAGGAGGGCTTTCTTTGGGCCAAGAAATTCTGTTGTGCGCCTCGTTCCATCTTCAGCAGGATGTTCCGTGCGCCACGAGCGAACTGGCTTACGGCGCTGGGCCTTAACTTCTCCATGCGCTCTGGCAGGATGAAGCAGATAAAAGATCGTTGGCCACGTTCCAAAGGTCCACTGGCCAACCCTGGGACATGGTAATATCCGGCCTCTCTAAGACAACGGTAACCAATGGGTGACCCTACTCATTACATTATCCCAAGCCTGATCCCGGATACCAGGACAATTTATATAAGTCCTATGGGAAAAAAAGACGCCCCGGGTCAAAGACCTCCTTGCAATACAACCACTGGGTACCATAGAATGAGACTCATGTCGGGGGCTGAAAAAATAGATATATATTTATAAGCGCTGAAACAAGTTCAGGATGACAAGAATTGAGCATTACCGGTATGGGTGAAGAATAATGGAAAGACTCTTTGCTGTCTGCGCTCCGGGGCTGGAGCCATTCGCCGCACTGGAACTTGATCAGTTAGGCCTGATGGGCAGGCATTCCCCTTCTCTGTCAGGAAATTTTCTGACAGAAAGCGGGCCTCAATATGAATCCGGGGGCATAGAATTTCAAGGCTCCCTTCATGACGTCTATCGGGCCAATCTCCATCTCCGCACTGCAAGCCGTGTCTTAGTCCGGCTTGGCGAGTTTTACGCCTCCGCATTTCCTGAACTCCGGCGGAAGGCGAGTCGTCTGCTTTGGGAAAATTATCTTGCCCCGGAACGACCGATTGCATTACGGGTTACCTGCCAAAAGTCACGTTTGTATCACGAGAGCGCTGTAGCCGAGCGGGTGGCAGGAGCCATTGCCGACAGGCTGGGGAAGCCTCCACCCGTTCAGAAATACCACCAAGACTCGGGCTCATACCTTCCCCAGTTGATCGTTGTCCGGTTAGTGGATAATCTCTGTACCATCAGCATTGACTCCTCCGGAGCGCTTCTTCACAGGAGAGGTTATCGGCTTGCCACAGCAAAAGCCCCTCTCAGGGAAACCCTTGCATCCGCAATGGTGATGGCTTCCGGATGGGATGCAATCTCACCTCTTCTTGATCCATTTTGCGGCTCAGGGACTATTCCTATTGAAGCAGCGCTATTGGCCAGAAGGGTTCCGGCGGGTTATACCCGGCGCTTTGCATTTATGGACTGGCCCAATTTCGACTCGAAGCTCTGGGATAAGTTGCTGGCCGATGCGAGTAAGGCGATCGTATCAGACATCCCAAAAATGATTGCCTCAGACAGGGATGCAGGGGCAATCCAGGCCGCACAGGCCAATGCAGCGCGGGCAGGTGTGGCAGATTGCATCGAGTTTTCATGCAAGGCTATCTCTGCAATAGACCCTCCCCCTGGTCCGGCATGGGTGGTTACCAACCCGCCTTATGGGGTACGGTTGAGTAAAACGAACGACTTGCGAAATTTGTACGCGCAACTTGGCAAAGTCCTCCGTGCCAGGTGCCCCGGCTGGCATGTGACCCTACTCTGTGACAGTATCCAGCTGATCCGCAGCACTGGATTGGAGTTCGATAAAGGGATACCCATGATGAACGGCGGATTGAAGGTGAGATTGGTGAGGTGCTTGGTTAAATCTCCGCCATCGATACCCTGATCGCTACATTGGCTATCGATTATCATTGCATCCTACCACACAAAGATTCCCACTTTGAACTGATCGTGCGAAATTCTTCATTGAGTTGCTATCAATAACCTTCCTTTAAACCCACCTTAAAAACTTTTGTGCATCTGACATGCGTTATTTTTGTCTCCCGGGATTCAAACCCGTTACCAATGCCTGCCCCTCCAAAATGGGGCCCGGCACAAAGAATTATTCTTCCGTCATCAGGTCATCGGGGAGTTCGTCGGTGTCATCTGGGGTAATGGGAAAATGCCGGGAAAGTAAAACCCCTATCCCCTCGATGGCCTGAGAGAGGGCCTCGCAAGCATGGCCTTCTCTGATCCCTCTGGAAACCTCATTCGCATACCGGTTCAGGGTCTCTTGATCCATCTTCTCGTAAATGCCTTTATCCGCAAGAACCCATATCTTCCTTTCGAGGAGGGAGAGAAAGAAGAGGACCCCTGTGTTCTTCTTTGTCTTGTAAAGCCCTTTCTCAAAGAAGGC
>JAZDGZ010000103.1:0-3450 GCA_043806375.1 Pseudomonadota bacterium
AGGGGATCACTGCGGCACTTATTGAAGGGGTTCGGCACAAGGGTTTTTCATTTTTCCACCTGTACTCATCGTGCGTCACCTTTGACAAGGAATTCAAGACGTGGCCGCATCTGAAGGAATGGGTCCACCCGCTTCCGGGCAGGCATGACACGTCGAATCTGAAGGGGGCCATTGCCGAGGCCCTTGATGATCCCTTCAGCCTGGGGATACTGTATAAAAAAATGGAGTGATGGAGATGGAGACGCTTTGGTGGAAGGAACGTAGGGGAGGGGTTTAGCCCCTCCCGCGGGCGGGAGTTAATCCCGCCCCTACAAAATGAAATCATGAGCAAAGGACAATAGCAGGTGTTTTTCAGCAACCTGATAGAGAATTTTAAAAAGAGAAAGAGGGAGATCCCATGCCAAAAAACTTGACACACAAAATCTTAGAGGCTCATCTGGTTAAAGGAGAGCTGGTTTCCGGGGAGGAGATCGCCATAAAGATCGATCACACCCTGCTCCAGGATGCCACCGGAACCATTGCCATGCTGGAATTTGAATCCCTGGGGATTGACAGGGTTGGTGTGGAAGTGGCGGCCCAGTATGTGGACCATAATATCCTTCAGGCAGATCATAAGAATGCGGACGACCACAGATACCTCCAGACAGCCTGTGCCCGATATGGGATCCATTTCAGCCCTCCAGGCAACGGCATTTCACACCAGGTCCACATGGAGCGGTTCGGCGTCCCCGGCAAGACCCTGCTGGGATCCGACAGTCACACGCCTGGAGCTGCCGGGGTCTCCATGCTGGGCATCGGGGCCGGCGGCCTGGACGTTGCCATGGCCATGGCAGGGCAGCCCTATCACCTCCCCTGCCCAAAGGTCTTCGGGGTGAGGCTCACGGGTACGCTTCCCGATTGGGTGAGTGCCAAGGACGTCATTCTCGAAATGTTGCGGCGTTACAACGTCAAAGGGTGCGTGGGCAAGGTGATCGAGTATTACGGGCCGGGCGTCAAGAGCCTTTCGGCCACGGACCGGGAGACCATCGGAAACATGGGGACCGAACTGGGGGCGACCAGCACCGTCTTTCCATCGGATGAGAATACCCGCGCCTATCTGGAGGCCCAGGAGCGGGGGGAGGCATGGGTGGATCTCCATCCCGAGGAAGGGGCGGAATACGACGAACACGCTGAAATCGATCTCTCGGCCGTGGAACCCCTTATCGCCTGTCCTTCATCCCCCGGAAACGTGGTGTCCGTCCGCGAAGTGGCCGGACTCAAGGTGGACCAGGTGATTATCGGGAGCAGTGTCAACTCGTCCTTTCGCGACCTCATGGTCGTGGCCAAGATTTTGGAGGGCCGTCACCATCATCGGGATTCCTCTCTCCACATCAATCCCGGCAGCAAACAGGTCCTGGAAAATATCGCCCAGCACGGGGGTGTGGTCTCTTTACTCATGGCAGGAGGTCGGATTCACCAATCGGGCTGTCTGGGGTGTATTGGCATGGGCCAGGCCCCTGGTACGGGCCAGGTAAGCCTTCGCACCTTTCCGAGAAATTTCCCCGGCCGGTCTGGAACAAAGGATGATCGGGTCTATCTCTGTTCGCCGGAGACGGCCGCTGCAGCAGCCCTGAGGGGCGTGATCACCGATCCCAGGGACCTCTCAAAGGAAATGAGTTATCCCCGTATCCAGGATCCGAAAAAATACCTGATTGATAAGATGTCCATGATCATGCCCTCTGATGAACTGCGGACGACCGAGATCGTGCGGGGTCCCAATATCAGACCCCTTCCGGAGATGGCGCCCCTTCCCGATACCCTCACCGCGGAGGTGGTCATCAAGGTGGGGGATAACATCACAACGGATGCGATCATGCCGGCAGGGAGCAATGTCCTGCCCCTTCGGTCCAATATCGAGGCGATCAGTGAATTCGTCTATTATCAGTTGGATCCTGACTTTCACAAAGAGTGCAAGGAGAAGGGGAGCGTGGTGGTTATCGGCGGGGAAAACTACGGGCAGGGATCCAGCCGGGAGCATGCCGCCCTAGCCCCGCGTTATCTGGGTGTCCGCGCAAAGATCGCCAAGAGCTTTGCCCGAATTCATAAGGCCAACCTCTGTAATTTCGGCATCCTGCCTCTCGTATTCAGGGATCCCGGCGACTATGATCGCTTTAAGAAGGGGGCAAGGGTCGTATTTCTTCAGGTGAGAAGCCACGTAGAGAAGGGGGATAGGGAAATACCGGTGGAGGTGGACGGGTATCGGATCATCACGGTCCTGGAGGTTTCGGAGCGCCAACGACAACATCTGCTGGCCGGAGGGACGTTGAACTATGCCAAGAAACAACTGAAGAGTGCTTAAGACGAATGGAGTGATGGAGTCCTGGAGTAATGCAGAAAACCGGGATTGTGCGGTTTTAAGTTATTCCTACCATTACTCCATTTCTTTAGGGAGGTTTCCCATGCCTGAAGTCGTCAATGTGAAAAACACGGGTTTGCGAGGGGTCACGGTTGCCGACACCAAGATCAGTTTCATCGATGGGGAGAAGGGGATCCTCATCTATCGAGGTTATCGAATCGAACAACTGGCGGAGAACTCTACGTTCCTCGATGTAGCCCATTTGCTCCTGAACGGATCTTTGCCGAAGAGGGCAGAACTGGAGACCTTTGCTAGACAGATCCTGGAGGCAAGGCAGGTCCCGGAATATGTCTTCGGGTGTTTCAAAAGCTGGCCGAAGGAAGCAGGGCCCATGGACGTTCTCCAGGGCGCCGTTCCGTTCCTGGCCATGGCCGACCCGGACACCGGGGAAGAGACGAGGCAGGCAAACGTGCGAATGGCGATCCGTCTTATTGCCCGCCTGCCCACTTTGGTGGCTGCCTGGCACCGAATCCGGCAAGGCCTAGAACCCCTTCCCTCCGACGACTCCCTTTCCCATGCGGCCAACTTCCTCTGGCAGCTCCACGGGAAAAGGCCGGATGAGGAGATGGCCAGGGATCTTGACACCTGTCTTACCCTCCATGCGGATCATACCTTCCCGGAATTCGCCTCGAGGGTTATCGCGGGCATTTGCGCGGAGACCGGTTGTCCTTTCAAGGAGGCCCTCAACCATTTTGAGGCCCAGGCCGCCCAGGAAGCGGCCATTCAAAAAGGGGTGTTGCCCGAGGAGGAGGTTCATCGAATCCTCAATGAGATCGTGGGCAAGAAGGGTGATGTCTGAACGGCCCCCTCCCCGCTGTTATTCAAACCGCTAAGCTGCCGGCGGCGCTTAAGTCTATTCCAGGATCTGCTCCCAGGTGCCTGCCTGGCCGTAACCCGTGGACCGAAAGATGCCGATACTGCAGGCGGCATATACATATTGACCGTTGTCGCTGCAGCTAATGCTGACGCCATTGCCCCTGAAGGATAGTTTCTGGACGGACGTGGCAACGGCGTCCGGCGCAATGAGCGAGGATATCTGCCGATTGAACAGATTG
>JAZDGZ010000104.1:0-2258 GCA_043806375.1 Pseudomonadota bacterium
ACCAATCCTTTGACCGGCCTAAAGGAAAGGCGGCCCTGTTCCTCGATCATCCTATTTGATGAAAGGGGGAAGATCGTCTGGTCGGCGCCGGGACTCCCTCCTATCCCTGTAAGGCTTTCTCAGGATTAAGACAAATCGAGACAACTCGGTGATTGAGGCCTAAAAGCGCTGCGCCGGCAAAGGTTCCACCATGGCGCCTTAAACGGGGGGCTCTTATTCAAGCGGACCCGTCCCCCGCTTTTCCCGGTTTCCCGCTAAAAAAATCCCTGGTTTGTTTTTATAGGAATATGCGGTAGGATCTCTCGAGGCCGTTACAGGCAGGAACCTGAGAAGACCCATATGACACCTCCTTTCTCTTGAAGAAGGCGACGGAAGCGGAGAATGCCATGAAACGAGAAAAAAATATTCACGATGCAAAAGGGAAGTTGGGTGTACTTATTCCGGGAATCGGGGGCGCGGTGAGCACCACCTTTCTGGCCGGCGTGGAGACGGTGCGCAGGGGCACGGCCCTGCCCATCGGCTCCCTGACCCAGATGGGAACGATCCGACTGGGAAAGAGGTTTGAGTATCGCATTCCCCTTATAAAGGATTTTGTGCCCTTGGTCCCCCTGGATAATCTGGTCTTCGGGGGATGGGACGTCTTTCCCGATAACTGCTATCAGGGGGCCGTGCAGGCGGGCGTACTCAACCGTGAGCACCTCGAACCGGTGCAGGGTTTCCTGGAAGGGCTGAAGCCCTGGACTGCGGTCTTCAAACGGGAATTCGTGAAGAATCTGGATGGAACCCATGTCAAGCCCGAGTCTTCCCACATGGAACTGGTTGACGCCCTCAGGGCCGATATCGAGGCCTTTAAGCGTGAACATGGCGTGTCGCGCTGCGTGATGATCTGGTGCGCCAGCACCGAGGCCTTTCTCGAACCCGGGGAGGTCCATGCCACCCTCGGCAATTTCGAAAAGGGCCTCGAGAAGGATGACCCCGGCATTTCGCCGAGCATGCTCTATGCCTACGCCGCCCTGACGAGCGGCATTCCTTTCATCAACGGCGCCCCCAACCTCACCGTGGATATCCCTGCCATGGTCGAGTTGGCCGCCAAGAACAAAGTTGCTATTACCGGCAAGGATTTCAAGACCGGTCAGACCCTCATGAAAACCGTGCTGGCTCCCGGACTGAAGGCCCGAATGCTCGGCCTCGCCGGCTGGTACTCCACCAATATCCTGGGCAACCGGGACGGCCTGGTTCTCGACGATGAGGACTCCTTCAAGACCAAAGAGAAAAGCAAGCTCTCCGTCCTGGACAGCATTCTCCAGCCCAAGGTCTACCCGGAACTATACGGGGACTTCCATCACAAGGTGGTGATCAGCTATTACCCTCCCCGGGGGGATGCAAAGGAGGGGTGGGATTGCATCGACATCTTCGGATGGCTCGGGTACCCGATGCAGATCAAGGTGAATTTCCTTTGCAGGGACAGCATTCTGGCAGCGCCCATTGTCCTGGATCTCGTCCTCTTCATGGACCTGGCCCAGCGGGCCGAGATGACCGGCATCCAGGAGTGGCTCTCGTTCTATTTCAAGAGCCCGCAGTGTGCCCCGAACCTCTACCCTGAACACGATCTCTTCATCCAGTCGATGAAATTGAAGAATACCCTGCGCTATCTTATGGGCGAAGAACAGATCACCCACTTGGGACTTGATTACTATACGAACCTCTGACCCGGGTAGATCTCAAAGGATCTGTTCTTATCCTGGCGGCCTTTCCATCAAATCCCCCTCCCGTCCCCCTTTTCAAAGGGGGAGGCCTTTGGGGATTCCGTCCGATACCGCCGGCGTGCTTGTCGAAGATCCCACTGATTTTACGTAGGGGAGGGATTCATTCCCTCCCTGATTGGTGCCGGCGTTATCATTGATGCCCTCGTAAAAAGTCGAAAAGCACCATTTTCCGACATTCCGGCGAAAGAGGCTGTGTCGCAATCCCGCGTGCGCCCGTTTTCTGTCATTTCGACCCCTTCGCCGGGCTCAGGGTAAACTCCGGGAGAAATCTTAAAATCCAGCTACATGCAAAATCAAGATTTCTCGTCTCCGGTCAATCGGGGGCTCGAAATGACATGGCGACACAGCCTCTATCGCAGGGATGATGCCTTGGGGAATTGGAAATCAGGGTTTTCTTTCCCAATGAGTATGAATTCGACGGCCTCAGGGTAAGGACCAAGATCGTTTGGAAAGAGGTCCGTTATGAGACAGACTGGAAGGGATATCAATACG
>JAZDGZ010000105.1:0-5509 GCA_043806375.1 Pseudomonadota bacterium
CAGGACAGCCACTTTTGATAGGGCCTTCAAGAGCGCGACAAGAGCTGTGCTCGAACCGCCCAGAGCGGCCTTTAAGGGAGAATCGGACTTGATATGCACTTGGAGTCCGTGGAAGCCAAAGTATGAGATAGCAGCGAAGAAGAGCCCGAAGGGGGAATCGAAGGGAAGGCCTTCTGCCGGATGCTCTTCTCCTCGTGGAAAGCCTTCAGAGGAGACCTTTACCCGGCCACTTTCAAAAGAGGAGACCGTCACCCGCGTCCTCAGGTTGAGGGCAATATTGATCGTCACAGGATCAATTTCTGCCATAGGGAGTGCCATGGCCTTGATATCCCATGTGCCTCCCGCATCAACCCGGCAAGGGGCGGAGGCTTCTATCGAGCGGGATCGCAATAACTGTCTGACCGATAAAGGCATGGAAACTTTATATTCCAATAAGAGAGAGGATTAGAGGGTTTCTAGGAGGCTGTCGGAAAACCCCCATCTGCTGTGTTATCCTCACCCCTCGTCACTGCGGCGTACTTCTAGGTACGCCTCATTCCTCGGGATTTCGTCCCGCAGCATATGCGGGATGGGCATTTTCCGTCAGCCTCTGTAGGAGCCGGTTCTCCGACAGGCTCCTAGGGCTTTTACAACGGTGGGGACCATTTGTTGGCAAAGCCGTCATAAGACCAGCAGTCAGGGAGCGCCTTTCTCGAAGTGAACTGCGGTTTCTCGGCCCATACCAGGATCTGCTGATGTGCCTCATTCAATTTTTTAAACTTCTCTGCATCGCCCCCCACATCTGGATGATAGATCTTTGCCAACTTCTTATAAGAAGACCGTATCTTTTCCACGTGCCCATCCGAGAGGAGTGCTTCGATCTTTAGTTCAAGGAACTTTATGGATTCTCTTTCGTCCTTGGAGAGCCTAGGCCTTATCGTCCGGTCTGGTCTTATGGACTCAGGGGCTATCCCCTTTCTGTGGTTTTTCCGAAGGAGAAGGAGGCTGGCGTAACTTCTCGAGTTTCTGTTATTGATCATATGGTGCCATTCTTCAGCAGATCGAAGAATAAGGGTTTTGAGATCTTCTGCGGGTTTTTTCCCCAACCTCCTCTTGAAGAGAAATCTTGAAATTTCTTTGGACCAGATTGGGACTACATCGAGCACCAAATACCTCTCATTAAATGAAAATGCCGCATACCTGGCATTGAATACCTTGAGCAGCCCTTTAGAAAGGGAAAGCACCCACATCATGTGTTCACGGCACTCATTCGTGCAATATCGTCTTCTCGCCTTAATGCCACCGGCACCGCAGGCAAGGCATTTCTTTGCCTCAGAGGGTTCAGTCTTACGCAGAATGATCTGGCCGTTTGTCATCTCCAGCTCTTGATGAAAAATCCAAAGTCGAATATCTCAGGGTGGCCCAGGTCTCAATAAAGGAGGCCACCCTCTTGTCCGGGAAGGCACTATATCTTGAAATGAGCCGATAATCAAGTGGCCTCCCCAAAAATCGCAGGCCTGAGGGGCAGCCTGTGTCATAAGGGAGTCGACGGTCATGTCAGCGTCCCGATGAGAAGCAACGGATTTTATTTTCAGTCATCACCGGACGGGAAGCGATATCTTGTTGACCCTGCCCAAAGGTTCTATTATACTTATATGACTAATAAAACAGGTGTGGTCCGTGGGAATCCGGGAAAAAGGTTTCCATCCCTGTGGGGCAGGGTCCGTGTCTCAAGAGATGCCATGCCAATCAAAGGAAGGGAAAGGGGATTATAGGATGGCATCAAACCGGTGGGAGAGGGTGTTGCTTGTCTTGTCCATGCTGCTGTGCTCAGGTTGCGGGACTTTATACGGCCGTGACATATCCGGCAACGAAAGGCCTACGGATAAGAGGATCGTCACAGAGGCAGAGGCCAGACCTCAGACGCAAATCGTACCCCCAAAAGGGAGTGTCGATGTAGAGACTTCCAGAAATAAATCTGCTCCCTCCGCGGAGGTAAAGGTCGAAGAGGTCAAGGTCAAGGTTGAGGTTGCCCCCACCGAGGCATCCGAGGGACCAAAACAGGAATTGCCGGAATCGGAGACCCTGAGCAATCAGGAGCTCTTGGATTCGGCCCTGGAGTTCTGTCAGGCTTCAAATGATTATTGGGAGCGAGGGGATCTGGATAAGGCCCTCGATGCTCTGGACAAGGCCTATTCCCTCATCCTTAAGGTAAACATGGATGACAACCCCGAGTTCTTGCAGCAGAAGGAAGATCTTCGCATCACCATAGCAAAGCGGATTATGGAGGTCTACGCTTCGAGATTCACGGTTGCCCCTGGCATTCACAAGGCTATTCCCCTCGTGATGAACGACCATGTCAGGAAAGCCCTGGCTTCATTCACGGGAAGGGAGAAGGGTTTTTTTCTCAATGCCTATCGCCGGTCAGGGAAATATCGGCCGGCCATCGTCAAGGCCTTGGAGGAGGCAGGTTTTCCAAAGGAGTTGTCCTGGTTACCCCTTATCGAAAGCGGCTTTAGCGTAAGGGCTCTTTCCAGGGCCAGGGCCCTCGGTCTGTGGCAATTCATTGCATCGACCGGATACAAATTCGGCCTGAAAAGAGATCCGTGGATTGATGAAAGAATGGATCCTGAAAAGGCCACCCATGCAGCAATCGCGTACCTGAGAGAGTTGCATCAGATATTTGGAGATTGGACGACCGCGCTGGCGGCATATAATTGCGGGGAAAGGGCGGTGTTGAACCGAATAAGGACACAGAAAATCAACTATCTTGATAACTTCTGGGATCTCTATGAAAAACTCCCGAGGGAGACAGCACAGTATGTTCCAAGATTCATGGCAGTTCTGCACATTCTGAACGATCCTGCCGCCCACGGGATCGAACTCCCTCCTCTGGAGGAAGGGCTGGAAACGGAAGATGTGTCTATCGACAAGCAGGTTCGTCTGGAGACCATCGCTAAAGCGCTGGATGTCGATTTTGATACACTTAAAGAGATGAACGCCGAATTAAGGCTTTATTTGACCCCGAGCGGTCCCTATGCCCTCAAAGTGCCCGTAGGAACTGGGGAGAAGTTCCTCGCCAAAATAAACGACATCCAGCCCTGGTCCCCTCCGGTTTCCTCATATATCGTGCACAGGGTCCAAAAGGGGGAGACCCTTTCCAGCATAAGCCACAAGTACAAAAGCTCCGTTAAGGCCATCATGGAACTCAATGGGCTGAAGAAGAGCAGCTACCTGAAGGTAGGATGGCAGTTAAAAGTCCCCGGTGCAAGGGGGTTCGCATCGATTGCCGGCGGGGTGCCTTTGCCCCCGGAGGCATCTGAGAAAGAAAAACCAATCAGGTATGCCGTCAAGAAAGGTGACTCGTTACATAAGATTGCGAGTCAGCATCATACATCGACCAAAGACATTCTCGCCCTTAACAAGGGTGAGACCTCAAACCTTCTTGAGGGGCAGGTCCTCATGATTCCTCGCGGCCAGGCGGTAGAGACGGCGATACCCGCAAAAGCATACAAGGTCAGAGGGGGAGACTCTCCATACCTGATTGCCAAGAGGCACCAAATGAGCTTGGTGGAATTCCTCGAAATGAACAAGCTGACCTCTCGAAGCACCATATACCCGGGCCAGACGTATCTCGTTAAGGCTGAATGATCCGCTATGGATGCCATCTTGGAAGCGGAGAAGGGCAGCCCATTTCTCTCTTTATGGCAGGGAAATCAAGTGCCCCTGGAAGGGTCAGGGTCCCATCGAAGTCGAAGAGGACCCCTCTGATCCTGTTCCCGGTCTCGCCACCCGGGGGTATCATGCGTCACGCCCCTGACCCTTGGCCTCTCTTTCAAGACGGTATCTCTTTTTGCTTTTTCTGCAAAGCTCCCATATGATGCACTGTGGTCGAAACTTGCAGTAGGTGCAGGGATCGGTACAGGCCTCGCAATTTTCAAGGCACTCCCTGCAATAGCCGATTCCCATCTTCTGACAGGAGACATAGGCTTCAAGATCCGGGTGAAAGCGGCATTTCATGTCTCTATCATCATCTCCGTCTTCGAGTCCACCCCTCACACCATTAGCAGGCTGCTAGAAATCAGGGCCTTCGCGGCAAAACCGGTTTTGCCGTCCAGCAGGGACCTGTGGCCCCGCTCCAGGAGATCTGTGATCAGATCGTGATCGATATCGTCCGTCTTTATCGAATCCATGGGGGCTCAATAATTTACTTGCATAAAGAGACATATTTTCTCATATTTAGATCAAGATAACACATGCATATAACAAATACAACAGACCCAAGGGGCATCAAATCCGCACACTTCAAAGCCCTATGTAAGAAGGCGGTCTTTTTCGGGGGAAGCAGGGATTGACAGGCTGGGGGCTATAGAAAGATGAAGTTCTGCAACCCTGTGGACGAAAACAGGTCGAGGGCGTTGGAGGAAAGGCTCAAACGGATGCTGAAGGCTCAGGTTTCTCTAACGATCACAGATAATACAAGGTCGATCATTTCCGTGAAATCAAAAAACAGGACCCACGCGATCAGATTGCACCACATGTTTCTGAATGCTGAGGAAGCCGTGCTGACCTCTCTGGCTGCCTATGTGTCGGGAAGCCTTCACCAGGTCGGCGGGTGGCTAAGGGCCTTTATCCGGGAGAACAGGATTAAGATCAGGAAACGTCGCGGAACACATAGGCCGAGGCAGGCCAGAATCGACCCACAGGGGCGATACGTTTCTCTTCAAGCTGCCTTTGAACGGCTCAATACCGCATACTTTGAAGACAAGGTGCGCTGTGCGATCACATGGGGAAATCGGAAAAGACGACCCGGGAAGAAAAGGGTGAGACTCGGGAGTTATTCCCCTTACAGCAACGTGATTCGCATCAATCCCCTGCTGGACAGGCCGGGCGTTCCTTCATACGTGATCGAACATGTCGTCTATCATGAGATGCTCCACCAACAACTCGGCATGAGAAAACGCAACGGCAGGAGACTCGGCCACCATGAGGCCTTTAGGGAAAAAGAGAAGGCCTTTGCCCGGCGGGAGGAGGCGCAAACCTGGATAAGAGAAGATTTCTCCCGACTCCTCAAAAGAGGGCATTCATCTTGAGTCGGGAGGGGCCATTGAGAGACTGTTGCCCAAATCCTGGCGAGATGTCCTGGGGCTGAAACCGCCCCCTCTTAGATGAAACAGGTGATTTGGGCAACAGCCCGTTGACATTCGATGCGGCTTTTAATATCTTGCCAAGAGGCGCTCTTGCGTCTTGGGAGTCTCTGCACCTCTCGTATTCATCCTTATAATAAGAAAAGGGTTCCAATATTTTGCAGAGGGATGGGAGTCTCTTATCCATCTGCCCATAGCGTCACCGGTAATACCTGGGGCTCCTGTCACGGAAATCCGCCCAACGGGTGGTCCCAGCGGCATGATTATCCCAAGAGGATAGATGTTTTCGTCCTTGGGTAATTGCGTTTAATCAACAATCGGTTTTCGTTATTGCCATGGGCCTTATCTTCGATGCCAGATCTGCGAACCTCTATGAATCGTGG
>JAZDGZ010000106.1:0-5201 GCA_043806375.1 Pseudomonadota bacterium
TCTACCCCTGTACATGGTCGGCTGTACACCCCGCGTAAAGGGATAATCGCCCGGGAACCCCAGATCCGAGAGGTAGTCCAATTCCACAAGGTCCAAAGGGGTATAGAGCCTCTTGATCGGAACTCCAGAGGTGTTGCCGAATGCCTTTTTCCTCTCGGGCGCCTTGACCAGCGTTTCCTCCACTTTCTTCGCCCAACCCTCAAGAGTCCCCGACAGAGTCAACAACTCATTGTTATCCGGCATAACCCTTCCTCCCGTGGGTCATTTCTGAGACTGCAGATGCAGATGTAGAATAATCCTGGTGAAAAATATGTCATTCTCAAAAGGCCTGTCAAACAAATTCTGGAAGGGGGTATTTTGTTCTTGACAAAAAAGCCCGTCTTATCTATGGCTACATCCGGCGCAGTGATAGGAAAATCGTTATGATCTGTCTCATTTGGACTTGCAATCTCTTAGTCGGAGCGTAGGAAAATGACTCTCAATGAAATTATGGATATGCTGCGGGGCATCTTGAACACCACCGGGGTGGCTCATTTCGACTTGAAACTGATCGTGATGTGGGCCGTGGGATCACTTTTCATGTATCTCGCTATTGCCAAGAAATACGAACCCCTTCTGCTCCTCCCTATCGGATTCGGGATCTTCATCGTCAACTTTCCCCTGGTCCCGCTCATGGGATTTACGCCGGACGGGCATGGACAGCTTCTGCGGATATTTTATCATTACGGACTGGAGTGGGAGGTCATCCCCTGTGTCATCTTTCTGGGGTTGGGGGCGATGACCGATTTTGGGCCCCTCATAGCCAATCCCAAGACCTTGCTGGTCGGGGCGGGGGCCCAGTTAGGCGTCTTTGTCACCTTTACGGGGACGATTCTGGCAGGATTTACCCTCAAAGAGGCCGCTTCGGTAGGCATCATCGGGGGCGCTGACGGCCCGACGACCATCTACCTCACCCAGCATCTTGCGCCGCATTTGCTGGGGCCGAATGCCCTTGCCGCCTATTCTTATATGGCCATGGTCCCCCTTATTCAGCCTGTCATTATGAAATGGATGACCAATGAAAAGGAGAGAAAGATCCGGATGCACCAGCTTCGGCCTGTTTCAAAGACGGAAAAGATGCTCTTTCCCCTGGTGACAGCCGCGATCATCGCCCTCCTGGTCCCGTCGGTCACACCGCTGATGGGTATGTTCATGTTGGGGAATCTCATGAAAGAGAGCGGGGTGGTGGGCCGGTTGACCGAGACAGCCCAGGGCGCCCTGATGAATATCGTGACGATCTTTCTTGGGGTCTCGGTGGGAGCGACCATGCATGCGGACAATTTCTTGAGCTATAAGCCCCTCTTTATTTTTGGTCTCGGTCTTGTCGACTTTGGTGTCTGCACTGTAGGCGGGATACTCACGGTAAAGGTGATGAATCTGTTTCTGAAGGAAAAGATAAACCCCTTGATCGGTTCAGCGGGTGTTTCCGCAGTCCCCATGGCCGCGAGGGTGTCGCAGGTTCAAGGACAAAGGTACGACAAAACGAATCATTTGCTCATGCATGCCATGGGCCCGAACCTCGCAGGGGTGATCGGTTCGGCGGCGGCAGCGGGTATGTTTATCGCCATGTTTGACTGATTCGTATCGTCGGTCCGCAATCTCTAAAGGGGATAAGAAATGAAAAAGGCAGGTATTCTCGTCATATATGTCTGTTTCTTTGTAGTGCTTTGTTTTTCATTTTCGATGGCGGAGGATTTCCTGGGGGTACCCATAATGCCGGACGGGAAGGTGCTCCTCAAGACGAAGAGCCGTCTGGAGATGGCATCCCCGATGTCCCATGACGAGGTCAAAGGGTTTTACGAGGAAGCACTCAAAAATCAGAAGGACATCAAATTCCGCAATTGGGCGGATGCCACGTATATCGAGGACGACAGCAACCGCAAGTGGCACTCCATCACCATCTCGAAGAAGCCTGACCAGGGCATGACCTCTATTGTGATCATGAAGGACAACTGGACCTGGATCATCGGCACCCTCGTCTTGAGATTCATCGGTGTCTTTGTGGTTCTCCTTTGTCTGTTTGGAGGGATGTCCATTGCGGGATCCATCATCTCGAGATCCGTCAAGAGGCTGGAGACTAAAAAGCAGCAGGCGGCTGCATGAAAGCATAAAGAAAGCCCGTCCTTTTTGATGGGACGGGCTTTCTTGCAAGACTTAGATCTATGCCTTTTCGAATCCCCTGATCATTTCCTCTGGTTCCATAGAGCAGTTTGCCCAAGGACCGTTCATTAACGCTTGCGGGCCCCCGGCTTGATATTATCCCAGGACGATCAGAACGGCATCCGTTTCCACGGCATCACCCTTTTGGCACTTCAACTCCTTCACCGTGCCGGAGGCTGTAGCCACTATCGGTAATTCCATTTTCATAGCCTCAAGAATCACCACCTCGTCATTTTCATTGACCGTATCTCCGACCTTCACGTTGATGTCGATCACCTTGCCTCCCATCGGAGCAGTAATTTCACTCACAGCGCTTTCCTCCTTTAATCTTCGTTCGTGCTGGATCGAGATAATCGAAGCCCTCATATAACATGGGAAAGACGGGAGTTGTCAAGAATAAACTGTCGAAAGTAGGTCGCCCGCGTGAGGGAGGAATGCCCCATCGGGACCCATCCTTTCTCTCTTATGGGGCTAATGTGCGTGAAGGCGTGGGTCGACAACTGAGAAGACTTGACATAAGTTGCACATTTCACTAAAATTACCAAGATAACTGCCGAGCTGCAGGAACATTTATCGGTCTGCCGGGAGAGGGATGCCCGTTCAATCGGCAGGGCCGACGGGAGGGATATATATGCCTGTTTATGTATGGGTCGCAGTAACTAAAAAGGGTAGAAAGCTGAAGGGGGAGATAGACGCGGCAAATGAGAATATCGCCTTAAATCAGCTGAAGAAGCGCAATTTCACGGTTAAGAAACTGAAACTCAAACCTAAGGATCTCTTTGCAGGCATATCTTTGCTCCAGCCGAAGATCACGAAAAAGGACGTTGTCATATTTACCAGGCAATTTTCAACCATGATCGATGCGGGGCTTCCCCTTGTCCAGGGCCTTACCATTCTGGGGGAACAGTCGGAAAATCCAACTTTCAAGGGTATTCTTAAAGAGATAACCAGAGACGTGGAGGGCGGGTCAACCTTGGCGGAGGCCATGAAAAAACACCCCAAGATCTTTGACTCCCTCTTTGTGAACCTGGTGGCAGCGGGCGAGGTGGGCGGTATTCTGGATACGATTTTGCGACGCCTTTCCACATTCATAGAAAAGGCGGAAAAGCTCAAGAGCCAGATCAAGGGGGCCATGACCTACCCCCTGGTGGTTGTCTCCATCGCCATCCTCGTTATCGCCGTTATCCTTATCTTCGTGATCCCGGTCTTTGAGGACATGTTCGCAAGCTTTGGCTCGGCGCTTCCCCTTCCCACCCAGATTGTAGTCAACATGAGCCGGTTCATGAAAAGCAATTTTCACTGGATTATCTTGGGCTTGGGGGTGTTCATCTATGTCTTCAAGAGATACAAGGGCAGCACGGTGGGGCGAAAGCAAACGGATAGTTTGTTTCTGAAGATACCGGTCTTTGGCGACCTTCTCAAGAAGACGGCTGTTGCGAGATTCACCAGGACCTTGGGCACCATGATCAGCAGTGGCGTGCCCATTTTGGATGCCTTGGAGATCGTTGCAAAGACGGCAGGAAATGTCATCATCGAGGAGATCATCTATGATGTGAGGAGCAGTATTGCCGAAGGTCAAACCATTGCGGAGCCATTATCCGAAAATGATATCTTTCCCGGAATGGTCATACAGATGATCGCCGTCGGCGAGGCGACGGGCGCCCTTGACACCATGTTGGAGAAAATCGCCGACTTTTACGATGACGAAGTGGATGCTGCGGTGGCGGCCCTGACCTCCATGCTGGAGCCCCTGCTCATGCTATTCCTCGGCGGTTCCATCGGCGGGTTGGTTGTGGCCATGTACCTGCCCATCTTCCAGATGGCCGCGGCCATGGGTTAGTCCCACCAAGATGGTCGGTTCTGACCTTAACATCCCTCGAGGAGAGTTATCGAGCCGCCTTCAGGGACTCATGTTCCTGAGGGTGCTCTTTGTCTCCCTGCTCTTAGGGGCCTCCGTTTTTATCCAGGTCAAGGCGACAAAGACCTACTTTGGCGACATTCAGACATTCCATTATGCCCTCATCGCGACCATCTACTTTCTGACCTTCATCTATGTTATCCTTCTGAAATATCGTGAAAACCTTGTAAGACTGGCCTACATTCAAGTCCTCCTGGACACCTTTCTTGTAACCGCCATCATCTACACTACCGGCGGCATAGAGAGCATTTTCTCCTTTTTATATATCCTTGCCATTATCAACGGAAGCATCCTTCTTTACAGAAGAGGGGGCATGATCGTCGCCTCCTGCTGCAGCATCCTTTACGGCCTTCTGCTGGACCTCCATTATTACGGCGTGATCGAGCCCTTCGGGAGCCGTCTGCATTATCCCGCTGAATATCAAAGTGCTTATATCTTCTACATGATCGTAGTGAATATCGCCGCCTTTTACCTTGTGGCCTTTCTCAGCAGCTATGCCACCGAGCAGACAAAAAAGAGCCGGGTCGAACTGAGGGCCAAGCAGGATGATATCATAAAGCTGGAGGCCCTGAACGAATGGATCATACGGAGCATGACCTCGGGCCTCATTACCCTGGATGATCAGAGCAGGGTCATCCTATTCAATCCTGCTGCGGAGGATATTCTCGGCATCACTGCCGACCAGGCCATAGGAAGGAGAATGGGTGATATCCTTCCTTCTCTAAGACAAAACGTGGAACCCGGCTTGCAGAGATTAGGTCAAGGGCGCAGAGATCTGGACGCTTTTATTGATTTTCAATACCTACGGCCGGATGAGAGGAAGCTGTTCCTGAGATGCTCTCTTTCGCCCCTCAGCCTTCCTGAGGGGCAGTATGGAGGTCAAATCCTGTTTCTGCAGGATCTGACTGCTATGAAACAAATCGAGGAGGAGATGAAAAAGGTCGAGGATCTCGCCCTCATCGGGGAACTGGCAGCAGGAATAGCCCACGAGATTCGGAACCCTATGGCCTCAATCAGCGGCTCAATCCAGATACTCAGGGAGAGTCTCGAGGAGGACCAAGTGAGCAGCCGGCTCATGGATATT
>JAZDGZ010000107.1:0-6350 GCA_043806375.1 Pseudomonadota bacterium
ACCCGGAAAACGATCATCGACGGATGGCTCCACAGCGGGGATGCCGGTTATTTTACCCCTGACGGACATTTGGTGATTATTGACCGCGTCAAAGATCTGATGCATCTCAAGGGTGGCGCCCGGTTTTCACCCATGTTCATCGAAAACAAATTGAAGTTCTGCCCTTATATCGTGGAATCCGTTGTTCTGGGACACGAACGCGACTATGTCACAGCCATGATCTGTATCGATTACAAACATGTGGGTAAATGGGCCGAGGACCACCGAATCCGTTATACAACCTATTCAGACCTGGCCGCCAATCCGGAGGTCTATGACCTGATCGAGAGAGAAGTGGTTCGCGTCAATGCCACCCTGCCTGAAAAGGCAAGGATCGTGAAATTCCTCCTCCTCTACAAAGAGCTGGACCCCGATGATGAGGAGTTGACGCGGACCAAGAAGATACGACGCGGATTTATCAACGAGAAATACACAAAAGAAATCGCAGGTCTTTACAGTGACGCAAAAGAGCTACGCATTGAAACCGTTATCCGATACCAGGATGGCAAGATCGCTACCCTTCGCACAAATTTAGTGATCAGAACTATGAAACCGGCGGATGCCTACAAGGACGAGCTGAAAAAAAAGGGGTTCTTGAGGCGGCTGATAGGAGGGGCCTAGGATGCAGGGCGAATTTCTCTTCTTCATGCAGTTCCTTTTATCGGGTCTGTCCATGGGTTCCATCTATGCCCTCGTGGCCCTTGGCTTCGTCCTGATTTACAAATCCACCTCCATTCTAAACCTCGCCCAGGGCGAATTCCTGATGGTGGGGGCCTATATCTGTCTTTCCATGACCCTTGATTTCGGGCTCAATTTTGTGACCTCCTTTTTCATTACCCTCGTCTTCTCCGTGATCCTGGGTCTGGCGGTCGAACGCCTGGTCCTCAGACCCCTCATCGGGGAGCCGATCATTTCGGTGATCATGGTGACCCTTGGTCTGAGCTATGTTTTGCGAGGCGTGGTCATCATGCTTTGGGGGAATGACATCCGCCAGTTCAATATCTTTCCGCAAGAACCGATTGATTTGTGGGGGGTCAAGCTCACCTACCTTTATATCTGGAGCATGGGTATTTCACTGATCCTGTTAACTGTTTTTGCCATCTTTTTCAAATACGCTCGCACAGGTGTTTTTATGAGGGCCGTTGCGGATCATCAAACCGCAGCACAGAGCATGGGAATATCCGTAAAAAGGGTCTTTGCGATCAGCTGGTGTATTGCCGCGGTCGTCTCCTCTATCGGGGGAATCCTGGTCGGGAACATCGGCGGGGTAGGCGTGGAGCTCAGCTACATAGGGCTCAAGGTCTTGCCGGCGGTCATATTCGGAGGTCTGGATAGTATCCTGGGCGCCATTATCGGAGGGCTCGTGGTCGGCATACTGGAATTTCTCTCTGCCGGTTATCTGGACCCCTATATCCCGGCATTAAATGAGGTTTTTTCTTTCATCGTATTGGTGTTGGTCTTAATGATCAGGCCCTACGGGCTATTTGGAATTCAGGAAATCGAGCGGGTCTAAATGGCCAGACGGCCTGATTTTTGAGGCCGGGCAATCGGCTAGCCCGGTTGTGGCCTGAGCGGAGAGAAACGGAGTTTGATTACATTATGCCGGCTGGTCTGTTCCATGAAACCTATCGCAATGACGAACGAATCTTCCCGACCTGGTTCGTCAGGGTCTGGCTCTTCCTTTTCTTAGCAGCCTGCATCGTTTTTCCCCTTTTTTCCTCCAAGTATATGGTCTCCACATTGATCGAGGTGGGAATCGCGATTATCGCCTGCCATGGGTTGAACCTCCTCACCGGTTTCACCGGCCAGATCTCTCTTGGCCATGCCGCCTTCATGGGGGTAGGGGCCTATGCCTGTTCGATTCTGATCGGGCAGGCGGGGATTCCCTTCCTGCTCGCCCTGCCTATTTCCGGGGCTGTGGCGGCACTCGTGGGCATGGTTTTTGGCATTCCTTCTCTCAGGCTGAGGGGACTTTATCTGGCCATGGCCACCATAGCCGCTCAGTTCATCATAGAATTTACCATAAGGCGCTGGGACAAACTGACGGGCGGAGTCGAAGGGATGTATGTGGACCCCGGGACGCTCGGGCCTTTCCGCTTTAATGACTACATCCATTTGTACTATCTGACCTTTATCCTGGCTGTAGCTGCGACCATGGTGATCAAAAATATCATTCGAGCCCGATCCGGTCGGGCATTTGTGGCTATACGCGATCGATATCTGGCTGCCGAGGTCATTGGGGTGAATCTGTTCAAGTATCGCCTTATGTCTTTTGCCGTCTCCTCTTTTTTTGCGGGCGTTGCCGGGGCCCTGCTTGCCCAGTTCCTGCAAGTCATCACCCACGAATCTTTTAAAATCCATCAATCCATCAATTATCTGGCCATGTGCATCATCGGAGGACTCGGACATATTCTCGGGGGCATTTTTGGGGTGGCCTTCTGGTTTATCCTTGAAAGAATGCTCGAGGTGGTCACGACGTCCCTGAACTCCTCCTTCCCCGACCATGTCACATGGTTTGTCTCCCTCAGGGAGATCGTCTTCGGCTTCGTCATTATATTCTTTTTGATTTTTGAACCTGACGGCCTTGCTGCACGATGGCGTACCATCCGGGCTTACTGGAAGCTCTGGCCGTTTTCATATTAACGCATTACAAAAAAGGAGAGGACACCATGAACAAGCACAGAATTGGAATCGCCGTTTTGGTCATTGCCTTGACCTTCATTTTTGGGCCTTTCCCAAACACAGCCATGGCCGCTCAGGAGATCAAGTGGGGGGTCCTCATCGACCTATCGGGGCCCACCTCTGACTGGGGAAAAAACCAGGTCAAGGGCCAATTGGACGCCATGCGCTGGGTCAATGAGCACGGAGGGATCAATGGAAAAGATCTCAAACTGATTGTGATCGATGACGGCTACGATACACGCAAAGGGGTGGCCGGCTATAATCGCCTCGTCGACTCCGAAAAGGTGCTCGGCATCTACATCCAATCCACCGGCAGCACGATTACATTGGCCAAAAAGATCGTCGCCGACGGGGTGGCCACCATTGCCGCCTCCTTCACCTCCAAGTTCCAGGACCCGGCAAAGACGCCTTTCAGCTTCTTTGTATCACCCTCCTACGGGACCATGGGACGAATCGCTCTCAAATGGGTCCGTGATACCTGGAAGGATAACAGTCGCAACCCCAAGATCTGTTACCTTTATCCCGATAACAGCTACGGCCGGGATATCCTGGATGTATGCAAAGACTACGCAAAGAAGATCGGCGTCGACGTCGGAGCGGACCAGGTGATCAACTGGCCCACGAAAGATGCGACGGTCCAGTTGACCAACATGACGCGAGATAATCCGGATTATGCCTTCATTACCTCGACCGCCATGAACGGGGCGGTCATCCTCAAGAACGCAAAGGCCCTTGGACTGAGGACCAAGTTCATTTCCAACATTCGAAACTTTGAGGAGGCCCTGATCACTTTGAGCGGCGGCGCGGCCGAGGGATCCTACGGGGTTCACCCCATTGCCCCATACGGCGCGCCTGTCCCGGGGATGAAAAAGATCTTAGAGGCCCATGAGAAGTGGCATCCGGGTGCAGAGGGAACCAATGTGTACGTCGAAGGCTGGGTGAATATCCTGTCGGTTTCCGAGGCCTTGAAAGCGGCAGACAAAGCGGGAGATCTGACGCCCGCCGGCATTCGCAAAGCCTTTGAGACGTTCAGGGATTTTGATACGGGTGGTCTGGCGCCTCCGCTCACTTTCACTTCCACGGATCACCGGGCGAGCATGACCGCCAAGATCTATCAGATTCAGAACGGCAAGATGGTCGATGTGAGCGGCTGGATCAAGCTGCCCAAGGATATGGAATACTTCGGAAAATAGCTGGTTGAATAAAACTTGGGACCCCTGCCCGGGGATGAGCGTTCCGCCCCGGGCAGGGGATACCCACATGAAAAGTTTGGAAAGGGCGGGGTATGTTTAACCTGAATCTGCCCAGGCGCTTCAATGCCGCCACCTATTTTGTCGATCGCAACGTCCACGAGGGCCGTGGGGGAAAAACGGCTATCATCTATGAGGATCAAACCTATACCTATCAGCAGTTTCTCGAGAACACCAACCGCGCAGCCAACATGCTCAAGGACCTGGGCGTGGAGATGGAAAACCGTGTCATGCTTCTGGTCAAAGACTCCCCAGAGATGCTCTTTTCCTTTTACGGGGCGATGAAGCTGGGCGCCGTACCCATTCCCACCAATATTCTGATGAAATCTCAGGATTTTCTCTATGTTTTGAACGACAGCCGAGCGAGGGTGCTCGTTGTAGATGCCTCGTTCCTCCCCGAGATTGAAAAAATCCTTGATCAGGCCGCCTTTCTCAAAGAAATCGTCGCGGTGGGCGAAGAAGGGGGGAGGTTTCACTCTTTCAACCGACTCATCTCCAAGGCGCCTGTCGAATGTGAGGCGGCGCCCACCACCCCTGATGACGCAGCCTTTTGGCTATACAGCGGAAGAAACCCTGAGATGCTGATGGGGGCCGTTCACCACCACAGTCATATGGTCTATTGCTCCGAGGCTTATGCCAAAGGCATATTGCAAATGACCGGAGATGATCGCGTGCTTGCGTCATTTCTCTTCTTTGCCTACGGCTTGGGCAATGGCGCCTACTTCCCCTTTGCGGTCGGCGCATCTACCATTCTTGCCGCGCATCGTCCCCTTGCGGACCTTGTCTATCAGGACCTCATTGCCTTTCGCCCCACCCTTTTCTTCACGGTGCCCACCCTGATGGGTTCACTCGCGGAATACAAAAAGACCGCGAAAAAGAAGACCGGGAATTGCCCCCTGTGACCAGCCTCAGGGCATGCGTCTCCTCGGCCGAAATTCTTTCCCCTGAAGTCTACCACCGTTTCAAAGAAGAATTTGGGGTTGAAATCTTGGACGGGACGGGTTCTACCGAGATCTGCCATATCTTTCTCTCCAATCGAATAGGAGAGGTGAGGTTGGGCAGTACCGGGAAGGTCGTGCCCGGTTATGAGACCAGGCTCTTGGACGATGACGGGAAACCCGCCGGCCCAGGACAGATCGGCAACCTTCTGGTCAGGGGAGGTTCCATAGCCTCCTGCTATTGGAACCAGAGAGAGGAAACCAGGCGAAATATGCAGGGCGAATGGTTTGTGACGGGTGATCGGTACCTGGTGGATGAGGATGGTTTCTATTACTTCCGCGGCAGAAGTGACGACATGCTGCGGGTTGGGGGCAAGTGGCTGGCCCCCCAAGAGGTCGAATCGACCATCGATCAGCATCCGGCCGTGCGGGAGAGCGCCGTGGTAGGTTATCAGGACAGCGATGACCTTATAAAGCCCTATGCCTTTGTGGTGCTGGGGGCTGATTTTTCCCCCTCTAAAGATCTCGAAGAGGAGCTAAAGGCCTTTGTGAAAGAAAGAATCGCACCTTACAAGTATCCACGCTGGATTGAGTTTACAGTAGGCATCCCCAAGACGCCGGGAGGCAAGGTGCAGCGTTTCATGCTGCAGGAGAGGATAAAAAAGAGAGGCTGATCATGCTCAACGTCAACAGCATTGAGGTGATTTATGACGACGTGATCCTTGTGCTCAAGGGCCTTTCGCTCCAGGTCAAGGAAGGCCAAATCGTCACCCTTTTGGGGGCGAACGGGGCCGGCAAGACGACCACCCTGAAGGCGATTTCAGGGCTTCTCAAGGTAGAAGAAGGCGAGGTGACCGACGGAACCATCGAGTTCATGGGTCAGCGCATTGAGGGCAAAGAAGCTGAAGAAATCGTGCGACTCGGCATCTTTCAGGTCATGGAGGGACGGTGTGTCTTCGAAACCTTGAGCGTTCACGAAAACCTGATCGCCGCAACCCGGACGCGCCCGAGTCGCAAGGAGATCCGAGAGCGATATGATACGGTTTTTCACTACTTCCCGTATCTTAAACATCGCCGAAACGCCTTGGCAGGGTATCTGTCCGGAGGGGAACAGCAGATGCTGGTCATTGGAAGGGCATTGATGGCTCGCACTCGCCTGATGATGCTGGACGAACCGTCACTCGGTTTGAGTCCAATGTTAGTAGCGGAAATCTTTAATATCATAAAGCGCCTGAACACGGAGCAAAAAATGACCATGCTACTGGTCGAACAGAACGCCCATCTCGCCCTCTCCATTGCGGAGCATGGTTATGTCATGGAAAACGGAAAGATCGTCCTGGACGACTCCGTTGACAAGCTTAAAGAGAACGAGGATATAAAGATGTTCTACCTGGGCTTGACCGAAATGGGCACCAAGAGAAACTACCGTGACGCCAAGTTC
>JAZDGZ010000108.1:0-2769 GCA_043806375.1 Pseudomonadota bacterium
GAAAAGCACTTTCCCTGCCCCTTAAAGAGGAGCAGCTTCAGGTCTTTTTTCCCTTGCCACGCCTCCAATACGCCGTTGATCTCCTCCATCATGGCCATGTTGAGTACGTTTACCGGTGGTCTGTTGAGCGTTATCGTGCCCAGTCCATCACTGAAATCGGAATGGATAAATTTGTCGCCCATGATCTTCTCCTCTCCTTTCCATGTTGGCGGTCACGTCCAGGAGGACTTCCCGCTCCTCTTTTGATCTTGAACCTGACTTTCCATCTATACATAGCGTTATAAATAATTGCGCATCCTTTTCCAATCGCGGTGTAGGGGCGGGATTTATTCCCGCCCGAAAACCTCCCGGATTTGGCCCACCGGGTGGGCATGAAGCCCACCCCTGCGGTTGATTATGTTTGCGTTCAAATTGCGCATTGATTTCCGACATCCAATATAGCAGAAGCGCCAAATGGTTTACATGCCGCATGGATCAGCGGGAGGGGCGCCGGGCATTTGCGAGCCTACAGCAAAAAAAATCCAGAAGCAAGCTTCTGGATTTTTTTGTCGTCTTCTTCCTGAGACCCTATTTTTGAGGTTTGCCAAGGACCTCGGCAAACATCTCCATATCCCAGCCCTTGGTCTCGGCAATGTTCTGACGGAATTTGATAAAGTCGATGGTATCTTTGCCCGTGATCTTCTTGGTATTGAAGGCGCCGAAACCGAGAAAGGCCTCACCACCCATATTGGCAGCCAGCCAGTGTCTATGGGCATTCTTCATGGTATCCCAGAAAAACTTCTTTTTCTGGCGAATGCTGTCGATCGATTCGATAAGACAGGCTGGGAACAGGTTGGCAAAGGTCCACACGATCTTGTCCACTTCCTTGTCCAGGAGTTCGAAATCTGCGTTGGGCTGATGCTCTTTCACCAAGGCCCGGGCCTCCTTCGCCTCATCGCCCGTCTTGAACTCGCCGTAAACGATCTCGCCGTCTTGCACGTACTTGTCCGTAATGATCAACGGGTTTCGCACCCATTTGCCGTCCACCTTCAGGACCGGGACGGTCTTGCTGATGAGGTTCTTGGCCTTCATCTTGTAAGCGGACCACATCTCGCAGGATACGCAGTTCCACATGGCATCCTCCGCACTGAGGTACCAGGGCAGGAAGTCCGAGGCGCCGCCGACGGGGGCAGAGCCGTGTCTGGGGCCGGCCTGTCCGAAGACGGCCAGATCCGAGGAAAGGGCGAGATCGCAGGCCATGCCGATTTCCTGGCCGCCTGCGACGCGCATGCCGTTCACACGACAAACCACCGGCTTCTTGCATGCCAGGATCGAATCAACCATGTGATTGAAAAGCTCCATGTACTGTCCATACTCATCGGGTCTCCGGCTGTAGTATTCGCTGTACTCCTTGGTATTGCCTCCGGTACAGAAGGCATAGGGGCCGGTGCCCGTGAAAATCACCGCCACAACGCTCCGGTCCACGGAGGCGTTTTCAAATCCGGCGATGACGCCTTTGACCATTTCCGTGGTGTAGGAGTTGTATTGTGCCGGGTTGTTCAGCCGAATCCAGGATACAAACAGGCCGTCCACAACTTTGCCACTCGGATCCGTCAGGGGTCTTTTTTCGTAAACCACACAGGGGGCCTCTGTGCCCCAATGCCCTTCGGTGTGCAGAAGATGATCCTTCTTCTTGTCGTCTCTTGGCATCCATTCTAAAGCCATCTTGATATCCTCCTTTTCTCTAATTGTGAAAACTGTTTTTCTTGATTTAAAGCGCACCCTCTCTTCTTCCAAGAGCACAATTGATGCATTCGTAAAAAGTCCCGTTCACCCTTCGATACCTCAGGGCGAACGGTTGAAAGCAACCGTAAGTATCTGATTTTCCGTTCGTGGTGAGGTATCGAACCCTGAACGAAATGCCGGTGTAGAACTTTTTACGAGACCGTCACAATTGGTTCTATTAAAGATATTAAAAGAGCACCGCCGTGGCCAAATAGTCTAAAAATCCGGTGTCAAGACGATCCGTTTCATCGGCGGCGTCTTATGGGCCTCGGCAAAGGTCTCAGCGATAGTGCTCATGGGCCTCGTTTCCACGAATTCCCGGATATTGATCTTGCCGCTCAAGATCATCCCCAAGACGATGGGGTAGTATTCCGGGAGACATCCCCAGGTCCCTATAACTTCCGCATCAAAGGCCATGAGTCTGCCGATGGCATACTCTGTCTTGGCGAGGCCGAAGCCCACCACGACCAATTTCCAGGTAAAGCTCACAAGGGCCAGAGAGATCTCCTGGCCTGCCTTTACGCCTGTCACCTCAAAAATCTTCCACCCTGTGCCTGGAAGGCCCTTATCCTTGCAAAGGGCCCGGAATTCCTTTGAAACGGCGAACGCGTCCTTGTCCGTCGAGTTGATGACATAGTCCGCACCGAATTGAAGGGCCCGGTTCAGTTTTTCCTCGTTGCGCGCGATGCCCACAACGGTCTTTGCGCCCAGGGCCTTGGCCATCTGACCCACATACTGTCCTACGCCCCCTGTGATTCCCACGACGATCACGTTATCCCCCGGCTGCAAGTCGGCCCTCTTGGCCGCCTGATAGGGCGTGGTGGCGGCATCTGCGACGACGGCCAGGTGGGCCAAAGGGATATCGCCCCTGTTCTTGACTTCACACAGATCAATGCTCGGAACCGGGATATGACTTGAGAACCCGCCGTAAGGACCCGTGCTGTTCCCCGGCATTTTCTGGGCGAGACACCTGTTGCCGCGCCCCGTCTTACAAAGGATGCACTT
>JAZDGZ010000109.1:0-11375 GCA_043806375.1 Pseudomonadota bacterium
GCCGTAAGGGCCATGTCAGGAAGATTGTTTTTCGCGCTCAGGTGAGCCAGCACCACCACATCCAGGGCTTCGTGGGAGAGGGCCTCAAGAAGCTCCGCCGCCTGGCCATTGGAGAGATGTCCGTCCGGTCCTTTGATCCTCCTCTTCAACTCCAGAGGATAGGGTCCTTCCTCCAGCATTCTCTCGTCGTGATTGGACTCAATAATCAGGCCGCGACACCCTCTTAACCGATCTTCCACGACGCTGGTGCTTCGCCCGAGGTCCGTGATTAGACCCAGTTTAACCCCATCAGAGGAGACGACTACCCCCATGGGATCCGCCGCATCATGGCACTTGGTGAAGGTCTCGATCAGAAGACCGTTGATGGTGATGGATTGACCGGTATGAACGGTCACCGGCTTGGAAATATTGCCGATAATCTTCATGCCTTTTTTCAGGGTTGATCGGTTGCCGTAGACGGGAAGATTCAGACGCCTGGCCATGGGACCTGCGCCCTTGATGTGATCCAAGTGCTCATGGGTAAGAATGAGGGCGTCCAGGCCCGCAGGATCTGCGCCGATGAAGCTCAGTCGCCTCATCAACTCGCGGCAACTCAATCCCGCATCGATCAAGATCCTTGACCGAGCCGTCTCCACATAACAGGCATTTCCGCCGCTGCCTGAAGCGAGAACCGAGAATCGCATCCTTATTCCGTAATAAATCTATCCAATGCCGCTGTGACCGAAACCGCCGTCTCCCCTTTGAGTCTGATCGAGGTCATCAACCTCTACCATGTCCGCCCTGGTGACGCTCGTGATTACCATCTGGGCAATCCGATCCCCCCTCTTAATGGTGAAGGGCTCTTCCCCCCAATTGATGACGACAAGGCCTATCTCTCCCCTGTAGTCTGAATCGATGGTACCCGGAGAATTGACCATCCCGATCCCATGTCTCAGCGCCAAACCGCTACGGGGCCGGATCTGGGCCTCCCAGCCCCGGGGGATGGATACGGCCAGCCCTGTTGGGATAAGCCTTATCTCACCTGGCCTCAAGGTGACTTCACCCTTCACAGCGGCCCGGAGGTCCATGCCTGCAGACCCTTCCGTCTCATAGGCCGGCAGGGCGATGTCCTGCTGCTCCCCGAGTTTTTTCACCTTGATCCGGACCCGATCCGCTCTTTGTAACTCCAATGGCCCACCCCTCAAGATCCTTTTAGTGACAACTAATGTTACCCCTTGCCTTTTTTCCGGGACCTTACGGCCCTTTCCGTAAATTGAAGAGAATCCAGATCCAGATCTTCTGTCCCCACAGGACCGAGGGTCGCCAAGGATACGCTGTCGCTCTGAAAAGCCTCCCTTGCAACGGCGACCACCTCTTCCACCGTGACCCTCTGGACTTCTGACAGGAGTTCTTCGTAGGGCACATCCCTGCCAAAGATATATTCGTTTTTTGCGAGTCGCATCATCCTGCTGTCGGTGTTCTCCGAGCCCAGCAGAATCCCTCCTACCAGATGCTCCTTGGTAGCGGTCAGATCCCCTTTGGATATCGCTCCCTTCTGGATCTTCATGATCTCCCTCTGGAGAATCTTGAGGACACGACCGACCTCTTTTGGTCCCGTCCCCACATAGATGCCCAAGAGGCCCGCGTCCACGTATGGCGCAAGAAAGGAGTAGACGGAATAGGCTAGGCCCCTCTTTTCCCTGATCTCCTGAAAGAGACGGGAACTCATGTTCCCTCCCAGAATCGTGTTCAGCACCGCTGCAGCAAATCTGAGGGAACTCGAAAGGTGGGGCGCCTTTCCGCCCAGACAAAGATGGACCTGTTCAAGATCTTTGTAATGGCAGGAAACCCCCGCATGGTATTTCGGCGCCACCCTTGGAGGGTCATCCGCGGTTTCCGACAGGGTTTCAAAGAGGGGCCGAAAAAGGGAGACCAACCTGTCGTGATCAACGTTCCCTGCTGCTGCGACGAGAATCCTCTCCGGCGTGTAAAACATCTTCATGTAATCGCTTACGGTCTGCTTTCTAATCGCGGAGACGGTGTCGGGGGTTCCCAGAACGGGCATGCCGAGAGGGTCGTTCATCCAAAAAAGCTGACTGAAAAGGAGATGAATAAGCTCATCGGGCGTATCATCCTGCATGTTGATTTCTTGCAGGATCACCTGTCTTTCTCTATCCATTTCCTGGGGATCGAAGACGGAATTCAGGAAGATATCGGAGAGGATCTTTGTCAAAGTGCCCAGGTGCCTATCCAGGACCCTTGAATGGAAACAGGTGTATTCCGCGCCCGTGAAAGCATTGGAAAGGCCCCCTACGGCGTCCAGCTCCTTGGCAATCTCGAGGCTGGACCGGGTGGCCGTTCCCTTAAAGATCATGTGTTCTATAAAATGAGAGATGCCGTTCTCTTCAGGCACCTCGTCTCGCGAACCTGCGTTGACCCATATGCCAAGAGAGACGGACCGGAAATGGTCCAGCCTCTCGGAGATAATTCTTACGCCGTTTTCCAGAACCGTCTTACGATGCATCGGCCAGGCTTTCACCCAGAGCAGCCTTGCGGGAGAGGCTTATCTTTCCGTTTTTGTCGATCTCCAAGACCTTGACCAGAACCTCATCACCCTCCCTAAGGACATCCGTCACCTTGTTGACCCTCTCCTTATCCAACTGAGAGATATGGACCAATCCATCCGTTCCGGGGAAGATTTCTACAAAGGCTCCGAAATCCATGATCTTTCTGACCTTGCCCATATAAAGCTTGCCTATCTCTGCATCCTGAACGATCTTTCTGATCATGTCTGCAGCCGTCTTTGCGCTCTCGCGGTCGCGCGAGGCGACCACGACTTTTCCTTCATCATCCACATCGATTCGTGAGCCGCTGGTGCTGCTTATTTCTCTGATCACCTTGCCCCCCGGCCCTATAAGGACCCTCACTTTTTCGGGTTTTATCTGTAGCGTGGTGATGACGGGGGCATATTCGGATATCTTGCTCCTGGCTTTGGGAATCGCCTGTTCCATGTGCTCCAGGATGAAAAGTCTCGCAACCCTGGCCTGTTCCAGGGCCTCCTGCATGACCTCTCTGGTGACTCCGTCGATCTTGATATCCATCTGGAGCGCAGTGACGCCCCCTCGCGTGCCCGTCACCTTGAAATCCATGTCGCCATAGTGGTCCTCGTCCCCAATAATATCCGTAAGGACTACCGTCTTCTGACCGTCGGATACAAGGCCCATGGCGACCCCTGCAACGGCCTCTTTGATGGGAACCCCTGCATCCATGAGTGACAGGGATCCACCGCAGACGCTGGCCATGGACGACGAGCCATTCGATTCCAGGATTTCGGAGACCACCCGAATGGCGTATTGAAACTCTTCCTTGGGGGGGATCACGGGCAATAGGGCCCGACGCGCCAATGCCCCATGGCCGATATCTCTCCTGCTGGGACCTCCAAGCCTCTTGACCTCGCCCACAGAGTAAGGGGGGAAGTTGTAGTGAAACATGAATTGTCTGAATTCTTGTCCGTAGAGCGTCTCAATTCTCTGCTCGTCCATCTCTGTTCCCAGGGTCGTCAAGACCAAGGCCTGGGTCTCCCCCCGGGTAAAGATGGAGGAACCATGGATCCGAGGCAGGACGCCCACCATGCACTCCAAGGGCCTTACCTCGGTGAAGGAGCGCCCGTCGATGCGCCGCCCTTCTTCCAGAATCATCCGGCGCACCAGCTTTTTCTCCTGGTCGTAAATCGTTTCCTTGATTTCGCCTGCCTTTCCCGCATACCCTTCCGACAAGGATTCGCAGATCTTCTTGATAACGCCGTCCCTCTTATCCTGTCGTAATGTCTTGTCGGCTGTCTTAAGGACTTCCTCCAGCGCGGGAGATGCCATTTCAACGACCCGGGCCTCTAGGCCCTCCGCCTTAATGGGAGGGGGGACTTCCCGTTTCGGTTTCCCGACGGCCTTTTTCAGTTCCTCCTGCATGTCCAGCAGCGGCTGAAGGGCCTCGTGGCCGAAAAAAATGGCATCGATCATGTCAGGCTCGGGGACGAACTGGGCCCCACCCTCCACCATGACGACAGCCGACCTGGTTCCTGCCACGATAAGATTGATATCGCTCTTCTCCTGGTCTGCAAGGGTAGGGTTGGCCACAAACCTGCCGTCCACACGGCCCACCCTCACCGCAGCTATTGGCCCTCCGAAAGGGATATCTGATACCTCCAAGGCGGCAGAGGCCCCGACGATGGCCAGGACATCCGCCTCATTCTGCTTGTCGGTGGAAAGCACGGTCGCTATGAGCTGGGTCTCGAAAAAATAATTTTCAGGGAAAAGCGGGCGTAGCGGTCTGTCGATGAGCCGTGCTGAAAGGGTTTCCCTTTCACTGGGCCTCCCTATCTCCCTGCGAAAAAAGTTTCCAGGGATCCTGCCGCCTGCATAGGACATCTCCTGGTATTCAACGGTCAGGGGCAAAAAATCCACACCCTCCCGAATTTGTTGACTGGCAACCACACTTACCAGGACCACCGTTTCACCATAGGTTACAACGGTTGTTCCACTGGCCTGCTTGGCAATACGGCCTGTCTCTATGTGCATTGCCTCGCCATTGATTTCCCTTGAACAGCTTTTAATCATCGGTTCTTCCGTCCTTTCAATAGAAATGGAATGGGACCTCCCTTGTCGGCCTTCGCCAGACGAATTCGCCTGGACGGAACAGGCCTATTTTCGGAGCCCCAACTCCTTTATGACATTCAGGTATCTTTGGTTGTCCATTTTCCTAAGGTAATTGAGAAGCCTCCTTCTTTGCCCTACCAGCTTCAACAGGCCCCTTCTGGAGTGGTGGTCCTTCTTGTGTGTCTTGAAGTGATCGGTCAGATAGGTGATGCGATTGCTTAAAATCGCAACTTGAACCTCCGGCGAGCCGGTGTCTTTATCATGCAGCTTAAAACGATCAATAATTTCCTTCTTGGCTTTTGCATCCAAAACCACTTTACATCCCTCCTTTTAATATGAATTAAAGGTTCTGTTCATAGACCGAAAACTCCCCGAGAATCCTCACTGAAAAACCCTCGTGACTCTTGACCAGCCGTGTCCGGTCCGTAAATCCCAGCCCACTCGCAAGAGAGCCACGAGGTCTGAGCCCATCACGGCCTTCATATCTCCTTCGAAGGACTCGGGCAGATCGGATTCCGGCTGCAATTCTTTCCAACTGGGCTGATACCCATTTCTTATCATTCGGGCAGTTAGACTATCCACCTCGGCCTCACTCACTTGAGGTAAGGCGTCTCTCAGGGGCACGACCTTCTGCCGCAAAACCGTGTCAGGGGAAAGGGGCCCTATTTCTCTCAGCCTCAGGGCCTCTTTCACCGTAAAGGATCCGCTGGACAAGCGACGGAGGGACCTGAGATGGGCTCCCGTGCCCAGCGCCTTTCCGAGGTCCGCAGCAAGGCTTCTGATGTATGTCCCTCGGGAACAGGCGACGACCATGCTCACGTCGGGCAGATCGACGGAGAGGATCTCCAGGCGATGGATTGTGGCCCTTCTCTTTTTCAGCTCTACCTTGATCCCCTCTCTTGCCAGTTGGTAGGCCCGCCTTCCCTGGTATTTCACCGCCGAAAAGATCGGTGGCACCTGTTCGATATCGCCGATGAAACCGTGGGCCTTTTCTCGAATATACTCAGGGTCAAGGGACGGCACAGGCCTGGTCTCAACAATACGACCCGTTGGATCCAGGGTATCCGTCTCCACGCCCAATCTGAAGGTGGCCAGGTATTCCTTCTCTCCCGCCATAATGTAAGGCGCCAGTTTTGTGCCCTGGCCCAGGAGGACTACCAGCAGTCCTGTTGCAAAGGGGTCGAGAGTGCCGGCATGGCCCACCTTCTTAACCTTTAGGATACTCCTGACCTTTTTGACCTCAGCAAAGGAACTCTCTCCTTCTTCTTTATCAATGAGCACTATCCCGTCGTCGCGATTTCCCATTCAATCCCTGTCTTCGGACGACTCCTCCGCCTTTATCTTTCGGAAAAGTTTCTCGAAATGCTCGCCCCTTTCCAGGGATGGATCATGTTTGAACACCACGTCGGGGACGTACTTCAGTTCCGTCCGGAGCGCAATCTCTCTCTTGATGAAGCCCTTTGCGCTGTCCAATCCTGACTGGACATCCAGGATGTCCCTCTCATCGCCTATGAGGGTATAGTATACCCTGGCGTGCTTCAGGTCCTTGTTCACGTGAACGCCTGAAAGGGTTATGCCCTTTACCCTCGGGTCATTTACTTTCTTCATGAGCAGATCCGCAATCTCCCTTAAGAGCAGATCACCAACCCGCACAGCCCTTTTCCCTGCCAACATCTTGATCCCCGGGGATAACTTATTTTCGTTTAGAGATTGAAAATCTCTGTCTTCGAGTCCACAATTTCAGCCAAATACAGAGACTCCAGAAAGAGGAGGATGTTATTCAATGACGAATCGATATGGCGTCTGTCATTCCCAACGGTGCTGATCCCGAGCTCAATCTTCTGCCACTTGTCGTTTGATCCGATTTCTGCGACGGCCACGTTGAATTTGTGCTTGACCTTATCGACCATACTCCGGACGATCTTCCTTTTTCCTTTGAGAGAATGGTTGTCATGGAGATGAAACTCCACCCTCAACGTTCCAACGACCATCTCTACAACTCCGCTTTCACCTCTTCAATCTGATAGACTTCAAAAACATCTCCCGGCTTTATGTCCTGAAAATGTTCCAGACCGATGCCGCATTCGTATCCGGTCTGGACCTCTTTGGCGTCATCTTTGAAACGTCTCAGAGAGGATACCTTACCGTCAAAGATCACCACCTCTTCCCTCAGGAGCCGGGCATTGGCATTCCTTTCTACGCGGCCGTCCGTCACATAGCATCCAGCCACGGCCCCCACTTTGGGGACATGAAAGACCTCCCGAACCTCCGCCCTGCCGATAACGTTTTCCTTTTGAAGCGGGTCAAGGAGTCCGGCCATGGCCAGCCGAATGTCCTGAATGACGTTATAGATGACATCGTAGTATCGGATGTCGACCTTTTCCTTTTCCGCAATCTCGGTGACCCTCGGGTTCGCGCGGACGTTGAAGCCGATAACGATCGCATTGGAGGCGGAGGCGAGCATCACATCCGTTTCCGTGATGCCCCCGGTTGATGAATGGATGACTTTGAGTTTTACCTCTTCCGTGCTTTGCTTGATGAGGGAATCGGAGACGGCCTCGAGGGAACCCTGCACATCCGTCTTTAAGACGATGTTAAGTTCCTTGACCTCACCTTCCTTGATCTTCTGGAAGAGATCCTCCAGGCTTATGATACCCCTTTTCGCAATCTCCTTACTTTTCATCTGGCCCTGACGATGGGAGATGATCTGCTTTGCCGTTCTTTCATCTTCGACAACGATGAATTCGTCCCCAGCCATGGGGACCCCCGAAATGCCGTAGATCTCGACGGGCATTGACGGGGTTGCGGATATCATCCTCTTGCCGCGGTTATTGACCATGGCCCTCACCTTGCCATAGTGTTCATCGCAAATGAAATGGTTGCCCTGCTTGAGGGTTCCACTCTTGATCAGAACGGTCGCTACCGGCCCTCTGTTCTTATCCAGATTTGCCTCAATGATGGTGCCCCTTGCATGCCTGTCCGGGTTCGCCTTCAGCTCAAGCATTTCGGCCTGAAGCTGGATGAGTTCCAGAAGCTCGGGAACCCCTTCACCGGTCTTGGCGGATATATTGCCGAATATGGTCTCCCCGCCCCATTCCTCCGGGACCAACTGCAATTCAGCCAATCCTCTTCGAACCTTATCAATGTTGGCTTCGGGTTTATCGATTTTATTAATGGCCACGATCATAGGAATATTTGCAGCACGGGCGTGATTGACGGCCTCCCTCGTTTGGGGCATGACGCCGTCGTCGGCTGCCACGACCAGCACGATGATGTCGGTAACCCTTGCCCCCCTCGCCCTCATCGCGGTAAAGGCCTCGTGCCCGGGGGTATCGAGAAAAACGACATCTCCCCCCTTCTTTTCCACATAATAGGCGCCTATATGCTGGGTGATGCCCCCTGCTTCACCGGCAATGATTTTGGAATTTCGTATGAAATCCAGCAAGGAGGTCTTACCATGGTCCACATGACCCATGATGGTCACAACGGGTGGTCTTGGCTTCAGGTCTTCCGGCCTATCCTCCGGCTCCGCGAGATTGCTCTCCAGTGCAAACTGATCCAGCTCCAGTTCGTAGCCGAAATCATCGACAATCAGGGATGCCGTCTCAAAATCAATGGACTGATTGACATTGGCTATGACGCTTAGGGCCATCAGCTTCCTGATAAGCTCAATGGCCTTAACGCCCATGGCTTTTGCGAGTTCTACCACCGTGACACTCTCCTGGATCTTGAGCCTTCTCTTGATGGCCTTGGGCGTGGTAATCTCCGTTTGTCTTATCCTTTTCTGCCCTTCCCTGCCGGCATCCTTCTTCTTGCGTCTTACCAAACGACCTTCATAAAGATCCGCCCGTTCAAAGATTTCCAGCTTGCGATGTCGAATCATGCTTCTAGACGCCGCATCATCTTTTTCACCCTTTTTCTTCTCCCTCTTTTTCTTGGCCTGCTTCTCGCCCTCCACCGTTGCGGGAGCGCCCTCCAAATCCGCCGAGGGCGGCGGTTCAAGGGGAGGCGTTTCTTCTACACTAACCGCTTCTTCCTTTTGTTTTTCTATGAGGCCCTTCAAAGGCCCTTCCTCCGCCCTCTTGATGATCTTGGCGGGCTGATCCATCCTTTTCTTTTTCCCCTTTTTGACCTTTTCCTTCGCCTTGGCTTTGACCGTCACCCCTGCCTTCGGGGCCTCAGCAGGGGGTTCCTCTCTGATTTCCTCAGGGGCCGTCACCTCCTCCTTCGGAAGGGGGGTCTCTTCTTCCGCCTCTTCGACCTCCTCCTTTTCTCTTGCTATCTCTTTCTTGACCTCTTTGGGGATCTCTGCGGGGGCGGGCGCCGCCTTTCCCACGGCCTCTTTTTCAAGCTTCTCGGGCACACTCTCGGCTTCAACGGTGATCGTCTTCTTGCGTCGCCGAATGACGGTGGGCCTTATCCTCTGCTCCTCGATGACTTCCGATACCGTGCCTGCAGCGACCTCCCTTGCCCGCACGACCACCTGCTCGTCCAGGGTACTCATATAATTCTTGATGTCTATTCCGCCGGCTATTAGCTTCTCAACCAGAGCCTTGCTATCCATGTTGAGCTCTTTGGCCAATTCGTAGACCCTGACTTTAGCCATTTAAACCCCCAAACATCATTTTCATTTTGCCTCTTGATCCTTCTGTTGCTCTCTTGCGCGCCTGAATATCTTAGGAAGACCTTTTTTCTTAGACAATCTCTCCGAGCAGGGTTCCGTAGGACAAACATATGCACCTCTGCCCGGCTTCCTTCCGAGTGGGTCCTTCACCAACCGGTCTCCCTCCAAAACGAGGCGGACCAACTGATACTTATTCCCCTTCGCACCGCAAGCGATGCACGTTCTTGTAGGGATGTGGCCCTTGCTACTGCCCATCGGCCGTCTTCTCGTTCACCTCTTCGTCAGCGCTCTTAGCGCCGGCAACAGCCTCGCCTGCGGCCCCCGCCTCTTCAGCAACCGTCTCTTCAGCAACGGCCTCCTCAGCAACCGCCTTTTCAGCTTGTCTGGCCTTGAGATATTGGATCGCCGCCTCAATGATCTTTTTGGCCTTTTCCTCACCAATGTCTTTGAGATGCGTCAAGTCGGCGATCTGGGCTCCCGCCACTTCCTCAGCGGACCTATATCCCGCCTGGTAAAGGTTCAAAGCAGTCTTCTCCCCCACACCGCTGATGTTGAGCAGGGAATCGTAGGCATCTTTCAGGGCCTGGTTATAGTTTGACTCGCTCGTCACATCCAGATGCCAGCCGGAGATCTTTGAGGCAAGGCGGACATTCTGCCCCTTTTTTCCGATGGCTAGAGACAACTGGTCGTCGGGAACAACGACCTCCATGGATCGAGCGTCCTCCTCAACAATGACCCTCACGATCTCCGCAGGTGCCAAGGCATTGCAGACGAACTTCGCAGGATCCGGATCCCAGGTCACAATATCTATTTTCTCCCCGCGCAGTTCCTGGACCACCGCCTGCACCCTTGTCCCTTTCATTCCCACGCATGCGCCTACCGGATCCACATCGCTGTCCCTGGAGGTTACGGCAATCTTCGTCCTGCTCCCGGGTTCCCTTGAGACCTGAACGATGGAGACAATGCCTTCAGCGATTTCCGGGACTTCGTTTTCAAAAAGGGCGGAGACAAAATTGGGATGGGTTCGTGACAAGATGATTTGAGGTCCCCGGCTGAATTGCTTTACGTCCAGAATGTAGGCCCGGACGCGATCTCCCTGCTTGTACGATTCTTTGGGTATCTGTTCTTTGACAGGAAGCTCTGCTTCCGTTCGACCGAGGTTGACGACAATGCCGCCCTTGTCGAATCTCTGAACAATGCCATGCACAATCTCGCCACGTCTGTCCTTGAAGTCCCCGTAAATGACATTCCTCTCCGCCTCCCGCAGACGCTGCATGATCACCTGTTTCGCAGATTGTGCCGCTATCCTGCCAAACCCGTCGGTATCCATTTTGATGCCCAGACTGTCGCCCACTTCACATTCGGGATCAATCTTGCGGGCCTCTCCAAGGGAGATCTCGATGTGGCCGTCGGCGACCTCTTCAACAACCTCTTTGAATTCAAAGACCTCTATTTCTCCGACCTCATCGTTGAAGTTGACTTCCAGGTCATAATTGGAGCCCAGCTTCTTCTTAGCTGCCGCCTTTACGGCCTCTTCAAGGGTCTTGATCAGGGTGTCCCTCTCAAGCCCTTTCTCCCGACTCACTTGGTCAATGACTCTTTTAAGTTCAGTTATCATCTCTCCCTAATCTCCCCGCATGGTTAGGAGTTTTCAATGGATGAACTCGTACACCAAGTTGGCCCTCTCCACCCCTGGCCAAGGTAAGGCCACCATTCCCCTCTCAATCTCCACATACAGGATCCCGTCCCGAAAGTCACGGAGGTGTCCCGCAAAATTCCGACGACCTTCCATGGGTCGCGCCATCCTGAGTTTGATCTTCTTCCCAATAGCCTCGATCAAGTGTTTCTCCTTCGTTAGCGGCCGGTTCAGCCCCGGAGAGGAGACCTCCAAAATATACTCATGAGGAATAATATCCTTCACGTCAATCAAATCACCCAGTTCTCGGCTGACCCGGGCACAATCGTCTATGGTTACGCCTCCCTCTTTGTCTATGGTTAATCTGAGAACCCATCTCCCCTGGTAAGAGAGGTATTCCACATCCACCATTTCAAATCCCATCTCCTCAAGGATGGGCTCCACCAGATCGGCGACCTCTTTCGTGATCATGTTGGTCCTATCC
>JAZDGZ010000110.1:0-4991 GCA_043806375.1 Pseudomonadota bacterium
GCCATTGGGGAATGTTTTCAAACTGGGGCATCCTCTCCACCTTCAGATGGCCTGCAATAAGGATCCCCGGGTAGCCGACCATAATCAGAACCTTCATCAGCCATCTCAATTTGTCCTGGCTGAAGAGTTTTCTCTGGAAGACACCATCCAGAAACAAGACTCCCAGCAGCTTCACGATCCTAACGCTGAACAAGGTCAAGAAAATACCCTTCAACAGGGCTCGCGGGTCCCACTCCCCTCGCCAGTAAAGGAGCAGTCTCATTGCGAGACCCACGAAAAAAACGATCACACCCGCCATGAAAAAGAGCACAAAGAGCGGATAACCTGTCACCCTAACCTCCCTCTTTTCGGCTTGCATGCCCACCGTCATGAGTGGCAACATAGGCATGCTTCCTACTTTAATGGACAATTTCATTATAAGATATTCCCAACAAGAGACAATCTGAACTTGTGCAGAATCGAGATCTGAGGTAATATAGACCGGCTGGTGCAGGCAAACAAAAACACGAAAGAAAGGAGAGACTCCCCATGGAAATTGAAGGATATGTCCTCCCGGATGATCTCTACTACCACAAGGAGCATTTCTGGGCCAGAGTGGGAGGAGATACGGTCACCGTCGGGACGAGCGATTTCGCCCAAAAACTGGCTGGGCAGATCGTCTACGTCGAGATACCGCCTGTCGGCAAGGTCGTCGAACAAGGAAAACCCTGCGGTTCCATGGAATCCGGGAAGTGGGTGGGACGAATCTATGCCCCGGTCTCGGGAACGGTGGAAGCGGTCAATCAAGAACTGGAAGACACCCCCGAACTGATCAACGAGAGTTCCTACGAGAAAGGCTGGATTTTCAAGATCAAGGCCTCTGCTCTTCAGGATGACCTGAAGAACCTGATGAAGGGCGAGCCCCTGCTTATCTTCATCAAATCGGAGATCGAGAGGGTGAAAAAATTGAAGGGATAGCCGATGCTTCCTTTGAAAGAGACAGCTTTTTGTCTTATTATTATGGTGGTATACGGTCAGTCTGATTTTTACAGCGGATGGATATGATCGATTCCAGGGAGCTTGATCCGAATTTTAGACGTGAGATTGCATCGGAACCGGGTGGAGAAAATATAACAAAATGTTTTGCTTGCGGAACGTGCACGGCTGGATGCCCTGTCCGTGAGGTCACTGACCGTTACAACCCCAGGAAGATCATTCGAATGGCCCTCCTGGGGATGAAGAAGGACGTCCTCTCCAGTCAATTCATCTGGCTCTGTTCCTCGTGTTACACCTGCCAGGAGCGATGCCCGCAGAGTGTCAAAATCCCCGAACTCATGAATGCCCTTAAGAACATCGCGGTGAGAGAGGGGTATTTGCCTTCCGCGATGAAGGCCCAATTGGATCTCCTTGCTTCTTTTGGCCGCCTCCTGGAGATCACCGACTTTGAGAATGAAAAGAGAAAAGACTTGGATCTCCCACTCCTTCAGGAAAAGACTGAAGAGGTAAAAATCATCCTTGAGAGACTCGGGCTTCATCGTGAAGAGAAAAGCGACCGGTAATCCCTCCCCCTACGCCCTCTTTTTGGGATGCACTGTGCCCGTACGGGCTGTCAATTACGAGACCTCTGCAAGGAAAGTGGCCCGCCGTCTCGGTGTTCAATTCACGGACCTCCCTGAATTCAGCTGCTGCGGATACCCGATCAAATCGGTGAACCATTACGCTTACCTCTTAATGGCAGCCCGAAATCTTGCCCTTGCCGAAGAGAAAGGGCTTCCCCTCTGTACCCTCTGCAGTGCCTGTTGCGGTTCCCTGACCGAGGCGAATCATGAGATCAAGGAGGACGACGCCCTCCGCAAGCGGATCAACGAAGATCTTTCCAAGTGGCTGGGGAAACGGTACGAGGGGGGAGTCCGGGTGACCCATTTTATTCGAGTCCTTCAGGAAGACGTGGGAGAGAAAAGGATTGCTGCAGAGATTCAGGCGGATCTCTCCTCCCTTCATCTTGCGCCTCACTACGGTTGCCACTACACGAAGCCAACGACCATCTACGGACGTCTCGAGGATCCTGAGAATCCCACCAGCCTCGACCGATTGATTGATATCACCGGAGCGAAGTCCATCCCCTATGAAGACAAGCTCCAGTGCTGCGGCGGAGGCGTCCTCGCCATCGACGAGGGGGTTGCTCTCGCCATGGCCGGCCAAAAGCTCGACCATATCCAGGCCCGTCAGGCCGACGCCATGGTTCTTGTCTGCCCTTTCTGCAACATCATGTACGAAGCCAATCAGAAGAAGATCGAGAAGACCCATGGAAAGGAGTACAAGTTGCCTGTCCTCTTCTATCCTCAGCTCCTGGGATTGGCGATGGGGATGGCACCGGATGAGTTGGGCCTGAAGATGAACCGCGTGAGACCCACCGAATTGTTGAAGAAGATCAGCAGGAGGGCCGGCTGAAATGAGCCAGCCATCCAGTAAGACGATGGAGGGAAAACCGATCGGGGCGGTCCTCGTCGTCGGTGGAGGGATCGGAGGAATTCAGACCTCCCTCGACCTTGCTGAATCGGGCTTCAAGGTCTACCTCCTCGAGAAGAATATCAGCATCGGCGGAACCATGGCGCAGCTGGACAAGACCTTCCCCACCAACGACTGCTCCATGTGCATCATGTCTCCGAAGCTGGTCGACGCAGGCCGGCACCGCAACATCCAGATTCTGACCAATGCAAAGGTCGAAAAGGTTGAGGGTGGACCGGGCCATTTCAGGCTCCTGGTCCACCAGAAGGCCCGTTCCGTCTCCATCGAAGACTGCAAGGCTTGCGGCGATTGTGTCAAGGTCTGTCCCGTCAAGATCCCGAACGACTACGAGCAGGGCCTCGTCACCCGTGCGGCAATTTATCAGCTCTTCCCCCAGGCCATGCCAAGTGCTTATGGAATTGAAAAGAGAGGAACACCCCCCTGCCGGGCTGCCTGCCCTATCCATGTCAATGCCCAGGGATACATCGCCCTCATCTCGGTTGGGAAATTTGAAGAGGCCCTCGCCCTCGTCCGCAAGACCAATCCCTTTCCGGGCATCACCGGCCGAATCTGCACCCATCCTTGCGAAGAGGCATGCCGAAGGAGGGATGTGGATGAGCCGGTGGCGATCGACCCCCTCAAGAGATATCTCTCCGACCACGAAGGACTGGAACTTGTGGATCTCTCCGTGCCGGAGGAGAGGGGGAAAAGGGTGGCGATCGTGGGGGCAGGCCCTGCAGGGCTCTTGGCCGCCTACGATCTGAGAAAAATGGGATACGGAGTGACCATCTTCGAGGCCCTTCCCGTAGCAGGGGGAATGCTTGCTGTTGGAATCCCGGAATATCGGCTGCCCCGCAGCGTCCTCGACAAGGAGATCGGCACCCTCCTTCGCATGGACGTGGAGATCAAGCTCAACACCCCGGTTGGCATAAATCCCTCCCTTCAGGACCTCCGGGCGCAGGGCTACAACGCCATTTTCCTCGCCACGGGTGCCCACAGCAGCAGGAAGCTGGGTCTGGAGGGAGAAGGATCGAAGGGCATCATCCACGCCGTCGATTTCCTGAGGCGGGTGGCCCTTGGCCGATCCGTGGAGGCCGGGAATAAGGTCGTGGTGGTGGGAGGGGGAAACGCGGCCATTGACGCAGCCCGAACGGCCTTGCGTCTCGGTGCTAACGAGGTCACCATCGCCTACCGTCGGACACGGAGCGAGATGCCTGCGCAGATAGAGGAGATCGAGGAGGCGGAACACGAGGGGATTCGGATCGAGTACCTGACCGCGCCCACCCGGCTCCTGGTGGAAGCCGGCGCAGTGCAGGGCATGGAATGCTGCCGCATGGAGCTGGGCGATCTGGACGAGTCGGGACGACCTCGGCCAGTGCCCATTACCGGCTCAGAATTCAGGATCGAGGCCGATATGATCATACCGGCCATCAGCCAGGCTCCTGACCTCTCCTTCCTCTCTGAAAAGGATGGGCTCAGGACCAGCCGATGGGGAGGGATCGAAGCAGACCCCGTCACCCTTGAAACGACTGTGGAGGGCATCTTTGCAGGAGGCGATGCCGTCACCGGGCCTCAGACCTACATCGATGCCATGGGAGCGGGCCGCAAGGCAGCCATCTCCGTCGACCGCTACCTGCGGGGCGAAGACCTGCGAGAGGGTCGTGAGGCCGAAGGACCTCAAAAGGATTACATCCAGGTCGACATCGACGGGGTGGAGTACCGGAAACGAGCACCTCTGGTCACCCTTCCCCCGGAAACGAGAAAGAGCTTTGACGAGGTGAGCCTGGGGATGCGCGCAGAAGATGTGGTCGAGGAGGCAAAGCGCTGCCTTCAGTGCGGCGGGTGCTCCGAGTGCATGGAATGTGTCAAGGCCTGCGAGGCGAAAGCCATCGACCATCAGTTGAAGGATGAGCACCTTCAGATCGAGGTCGGCTCCATCATCCTCTCCCCGGGCTTTGACGAATTTCAAGCCTCTCTGAAGAGTGAATACGGTTACGGCCGGTTTCCCAACGTGGTGTCGAGCATCGAATTCGAACGGTTCCTTTCTGCCTCGGGACCGTTCAAGGGCCAGGTGGAGAGGCCCTCCGACGGCAACCATCCCAAGAAGGTGGCCTGGATTCAGTGCGTCGGGTCGAGGGATCCTCACATTGGAAAGGGCTACTGTTCCTCTGTCTGCTGCATGTACGCCACCAAAGAGGCTGTCATTGCCAAGGAACATGCCTCTGAGATGGAAGCCACTATCTTCTTCATGGATATGAGGGCCTACGGGAAGGATTTTGACAAGTATATCGAAAGGGCAAAGAGAGACTACGGGGTGCGTTATATCCGGTCCCGCGTCTCCCACCTCAAGGAAGTTCCGGAGACGAAAAACCTGATCATCCATTACGAGACCGAGGGAGGAGAAATGGTCTCCGAGGAGTTCGATCTCGTCGTCCTTTCCGTGGGGCTCGGACCGGTGCGGGATCACCTGGAGATCGCAGCCGTCTTCGGCATCGATCTGAACC
>JAZDGZ010000111.1:0-3540 GCA_043806375.1 Pseudomonadota bacterium
CCGTCGCAATATTTTTCCGCCACAATCCTGGCCCTTCCATCAATCAATTCTATGGCGCCCTCCGCGCATGACGGCACACACTGTCCGCATCCGTCGCAGAGTTCTTCATCAATTTTCACGATCTTTCGTTTTACCTTCATCTTCTCCTCCTGGTTGCAAATCTCTCTTATCCGGACGCCTCGGCCGGATTCAAAAGGACCTTCTCGGCCAGCCCCCTTCCGCTCTCCGTCAAGAAGGACTTCCGAACCATTGCCGCCAGCCTATCGGCCTCCAACGGGCTTTCCTTGTGCCCTTCCTCAAGGTTGGTGATCATGTCCGCATCATATACACACTTAAAATTAACGGTCTCTTCCGGTCTCGGGTGATGATGGTGACCGATGATATCGCACACCTCTTTAATCAGTTCCTCTCTGGCGCCGAGCCTCGTCAATATCTCCCTCGCCACCGGAGGCCCTTCCTCCTCCTGGTATTTTGCAGCCGTGCTCTGATGCTTCCTCTCAGCCTCCTTGATGCCGATGTCGTGAAGATAAGCCGCTGCGAGAATGACTGCGAGATTGCCGCCCTCCTCCTTCCCCAGCTTCTCGGCATATCTGGCCACCCGGCCTGCATGACCGATCCGTTTGAAATCTTTTTGGAAATAGCGCTTCATCTCTATGGCCACCCGATCCTTGAGAAGATTCTCTTTCTGGGCGATCAGTTCCGGCGGAAGGTCTCCGATACACTGTTCCGCATATTGGCAATAGGATGCACAGCCGAAATCCATGCTCGGATTCAGAAACCGATGCCCGCATTGCTTGCAGCGGCGCGTCGGATCATCCTTGAAGAACTCCACATCGCCCCCGCACTTGGGGCATTTGGCCTCGAAGATGGCCCCCGGTTTCCAGTAACGGCTGTCTTGTCCGGGACATTTCATGATCTTTGCTCCCCGCCCTTGGTTCTCAAAGGGTCCTAACTTTTCTGATTCGATTTCACTTTAGGGCCTGACTTCCGGCTGGAAGGAGACTGCGGGGCCCATTTGCTCGTCCTTCGGGCCCTGCAAGCCTTCCTGCCTGAGAGGTTAGCCCAGGATCGCCTTCAGATCCGCATCAGGCGTGCTGATGGGCATGATATTGAAGTTTTTAACCAGCACATCCAGAACATTGGGGGTGATGAATGCCGGCAGACTCGGCCCCAGCCGGATGTCCTTGATCCCCAGGTACAGGAGTGTCAATAGGATGGCCACCGCCTTTTGTTCATACCATGAAAGGATCATGGATAGAGGCAGATCGTTGACCCCGATATTGAAAGCCTTGGACAGGGCTACGGCGATCTGGACGGCTGAATAGGCGTCATTGCATTGGCCGATATCCAGGAGTCTGGGAATGCCGCCGATATCGCCTAGGTCCTTATCAAAGAAACGGAATTTGCCGCAGGCGAGCGTCAGGACCACAGAGTCCTTCGGCACCTTTTCCACGAACTCGGTATAGTAATTCCTCCCCGGTTTTGCGCCGTCGCATCCGGCCACCAGAAAGAAATGCTTGATCGCCCCGCTCTTAACAGCCTCGATCACCTTATCCGCCACCCCCATGACGGCGTTCCTGCCGAATCCGCACATCACGGATTTCCCGTTGCTATCCTCGGCGAATCCCGGCATGGCCAGGGCCCTTTCGATGACAGGGGCAAAGTTCTTGTCCGCAATGTGTTTCACGCCGGGCCAACCGACCAGGCCGGTCGTAAAAATATTCCCCTGATAAGAACCCTGTGGTTTCTGGATGCAGTTGGTGGTCATCAGGATGGGTCCGGGAAACTGGCCGAACTCCTTAAGCTGGTTCTGCCACGCCGTCCCGAAATGGCCGTAAAAATGAGAATATTTCTTTAACCCGGGATAGGCGTGGGTCGGCAGCATCTCCCCGTGGGTGTACACATTGATGCCCTTCCCCTCGCTCTGCTTCAGGATCGCCTCCATGTCCTGCAGATCGTGCCCTGAGACCAGAATGGCCTTGCCTTTCTTGGCGCCCAGGGGGACCTTGGTAGGGACGGGATGACCGTACGTCCCGGTGTTGCCTGCGTCGAGGAGTTCCATGGCCCTCAGGTTGATCTCCCCGCACTTCAGGACCAGTTTGACCCAGTCGTCCAGGGTCAGGGACTTGTCCAGGGTAGCGGCCAGGCCCTCGTGGACAAAGGCATAGACCTTGTCATCTTCCTGCCCCAGGATCCGGGCATGGTCTGCATAGGCACAGACCCCTTTGATGCCGAACAACAGGGTGTGCTGGAGGGCTAAAATATCAGGGTTAATGCCGGGGTCCGACTTGAGGCCGACCCCCTCGCCCTGCTTGATCAGGCCTTCCAAGGACGATTCCGGCTTAAAGGTCGCCGGCCCACTCGGAAAATCCGCCTTTCCCCCGGCGGCCTTGATCTTTTTCTTGAGACCCTCCCGGAGTTCCACACACCGGCTGATGAGGGGCCGAAACCTCTCCGGATCAAAGTTCACATTGGTCAAGGTGGAAAACGCCGCCTCATTGGTGAAGACGTTGGCTTCATGGTCGTTCACCCCTACCTTTCGCCCTTCTACCGTGCAGAGGGCCAGGCCCTTCAGGGCATAGACCAGCAGGTCCTGCAGGGTCGCCACTTCAGGTTGTTTACCGCACACACCGATCTTGGTGCACCCCTCTCCCTTAGCCGTTTGCTCACATTGATAACAAAACATGATGCTCCTCCTTTGTTGCGTGTTTCGTCCCTGGTTTAAATGAGTCCCTATGACGTCATCTTTTTAAAGACAGGTTATAAGAAGGGGCCCTCCCACGCCTTGACTTAAGTCAAGAAGGCCAAATTTTTTTATTATTTTATTTTCGTTCTGTATAGTCGAAGGCTGTTGGAAACAACGGTAATGCTGCTCATGGCCATGGCGAAGGCAGCCAGGATGGGATGCAACTGTCTCAGGTATTGAGGGAAAAATTCAAAGGGGTAAAGAACCCCTGCGGCCACTGGGATAAGCACAACGTTATAAAAAAAAGCCCAGAAAAGGTTCTGTCGAATGGTCCTCATGGTGGCCCGGCTCAGGTTGATGGCCCTTGAAACGCCGCTGAGGCTTCCGCTCGCCAGGATGACGTCCCCTGTCTCTATGGCCACGTCCGTTCCCGTGCCGATGGCCAGGCCGACATCGGCCTGCGCCAGGGCAGGGGCATCATTGATGCCGTCACCGACCATGCCGACCTTCTCCCCCTTGTTCTGAAGCTCTTTGATCTTGGACGATTTCTCTTCCGGCCTTACCTCCGCAAAAATCTCGTCGATACCGACCTCCGAGGCGATGGTCCGGGCCGTCTTCTCATTGTCGCCGGTGAGCATCACCACCTTCAGGTTCAGCTCGTGGAGGGCCTGGATCGCCTCCCTGGACTCGGGCTTGACGCTGTCGGCTACCGCAATAAGCCCGCCGAGCTTCTTATCCACAAACAACACCATCACCGTCTTTCCTTGATCTTGTAAGGCCCGTATCCGGTCTTCTGCGGGGCCCAGATCCAGCCCCATTTCCACAAACCACTTGGGCTTTCCCACCAGGACCTC
>JAZDGZ010000112.1:0-2725 GCA_043806375.1 Pseudomonadota bacterium
AATCAGGCACCCTCTGAAACTCTCTTATGTTGTCCGTCACAATGATGGCATCAAGCCATAGGGCATGAGAAGCAATGAGGAGGTCCATGGCGCCAATGGGAGCGCCCTTCTCTTCAAGGGTTGCACGAACCCGCCCATAGCTCGAGCAGGCATCACCGGGCCAATCCAGAACCATCACATAATCAAAGAAATCCCTCCATTCGGCGGCGCCCAAGCCCTGCCCTTCAGGATGGTGAATTAAGCGCCGCTCAGGGTCAACCCTGAGCAAGCCCCAGCTTTCAGGATGGTGAATCGAAGGGGTGACTTAAAAAGTAAGTCAGAAGGGATGGTCTGTTTCGTCTATTCCACCTATCTTGTCTCCCTGGTCTGTCTCGTCTATTTGGTCTATTCAGTGATATCGAAGAAGTTGACTTAAAAATTAAGTCAGGAAGTATTAAAAAATGAAGCGACGAAGATACGAAATTAAGAAGTTGAGAACTTCATATCTTTTCTTACTTCAATCTTCCTATCTTCATAACTTCTTATGTTCGTATTTTTATTCTCAACTCACCCATTTTTCGCATTTCCTGAACGGTTTCTTGCCAACCTGATCGCAGATCATACTGCGGCTTAAATCCTAACTCAGTCTGGATGCGCTGACTGCTCACTGCAATATCTTCGGTGTACTTATCTATGGTTTCACGCTCGACAGGGGATTTGCGTCCCACGAGGTGCAATGCATCCTCCATCAATCCAGCGATGAATCGTGCGGGGCTAACCGGAACCGAGAATCGTGGCGGCTTTCGGCCAAGGGCCTGACAGATTGCATTGATAATTTCTTTGAGAATATGGGACTGGCCGTCGGAGACATTATATAATTTCCCCGCCGCTTTCGGATGCTGTGTAGCCAGCAACGCAGCCCTTGCAACATCGCGATCATATATCAATGTCCGCCGATTGCTCCCATCACCGATGGGAATAAATCGCCTCCGGGCCAGGGCCTGGACAAGGCGCTGATAGTTTCCTTTTATCCTCGATCCGTAAATTGCAGCAAATCGTAGTACTGTCCCGAGCGGTTGTCCGTCTGTCCGTTTCGCATCAAGCACAATTCTTTCTGCTGCCAGTTTAGTTTCCGCATAAAAGGTATTAGGATGAGGTGGTGTATCTTCAGTCAAAATCTGGCCGTTACTATTCCCGTAGACAGCAATAGTGCTAAAAAAAACCAACCGCTTCACGCCAGCCTCGACAGGAGCCTTAACCAAAGTGGCGGTTCCGCCGACATTGATTCGTCCATAATGAAAATGGGATGTGTCCCTGTTTAATTTACTTCATACCTTATTCCCAGTCTCAACAAATGTCCACTGTCAAGGGCTGACCCCTTTCCTTTTTTCCTGCCTGTCCTCCTTATAAGGCATGTGACGCAGGAGGATCGACTCTTCGCTTATGCCTCTTTTCGCCGTTCTCCTTCGGTTCTACAATAAGTCGCAACCGCATAGAATTCAGCAACGTGAAAATACTCTTGATCTCAGGATTTCCTTTACTGGAAAGCATCCGGTAAAGGCTTTCCCTGTTGATACGCGCCTTCCGGGCAAGTGCTGACATGCCCCCTTGCGCTTCGGCGACATTCCGAAGGGCCAGAAGAAATACCGCTCTGTCACCTTCTTCAATGGCCGCGTTCAGGTATGCTGCTGCCTCACGAGGGTCTTTGAGCCCATCGATAAGATCCTCCTGATAGCTAGTAACTTTATGAGCCATGCTTCTTTCTCCTTTTGTGGTCCTTCCAGTATTCCCGTGCAAGAACAATATCTTCACCCTGAGATGACTTGCCTCCCCCCAGGAGCAGAAGGATGACCGCCCTTTCTTCAAGTCCGTAGTAGACTCTATATCCTGGGCCGTAATCTATCTTTAGTTCAAAAACACCCTCACCGACAGAACGGTTTCTCCCAAGGCTCCCCAGCCTTACACGTGTCAAGCCGGACACACACTTTTTGCCTTGCCCTAATGTCCTTTAACCCGTCGAGCCATTCCTTGAAGGGCTTTTCTCCCTTTTCGGTCAAATAGTATTCAATCGTATACGGAAACGTTTCCATATCTAATGTAGCATATAAGGTACATATGCACAAGCATTGCTTTCCTCGCAACCCTTGATGTCATCATAACGATGTCCTTGCCGAGATTCACTTCAATATCGAACATCCCAAACAGGCATCCCAAAGAACATTGATATGGTATTCTTGGCATAAACCCGCAACTCCTTCAGGATATCTGAATCACAGTTGGCCCATTTTTCTCATTTCCTGAACGGTTTCTTGCCAGCCTGATCGCAGATCATATTGAGGCTTAAATCCTAATTCAGTCTGGATACGGCTGCTGTCAACGGCAATATCTTCGGTGTATTTGTCAATCATCTCACGTGTAACCGGGGGTTTCAAACCAATGGAACGGCTTCCCTTTTCGATTAAACCTATCAAAGTGCGCGTTGGCCCGACGGGCAATGACAACCTGGGCGGCTTACGGCCAAGAGCAGAGCAAATGGATTCAATAATTTCATTCAGGGTATGAAATTCACCATCCGTGACATTGAAGACCCGACCTGCCGCAGCGGGATGAGAAACAGCCAATACAGCCGCCCGGGCCACATCCTTATCAGAGACCAGCGTCCGCCGATTAAGACCATCGCCGATAGGGATAAAGCGATGACGTACCAGGGCCTGTGTCAGACGTTCGTAGTTTCCCTTGATGCGGG
>JAZDGZ010000113.1:0-2182 GCA_043806375.1 Pseudomonadota bacterium
CTACCACCCCCACGACACAGCGGGTGACATGAGATGATCCGAACAGGTTCTTAACGTCCCTGACACCCTCATCTTCCCAAAGGATAATCTTGAGGGCATCATGCCCTTCCAGCTGATCCACCATTCCTCTGAAGTCGCATAGGGAAGCAATTTGCGCGGGTTCCCGTCGGTCCGACTGCTTGGCTGAGTTGAGGGCAATCTCCCGCCAGTGCCTCAACATGTTGTCAGCTCGTTCCTTTCCCGGCCTGACCACCGTTCTCTCTGAAACGAAGGGCTGAATGAGGTTAACGCCCAGCTCAGATGTCTTCTGGACCACGAAATCCATGAGATGGGACCTGATGAGGGCTTGGCAGAGGATGATCTTTACAGGGGATGAATCGGGTTTTGCGAGGGCCTTTTCGAGGGAGACCACCACCTCACGGCGTCCAACCGATTCGATGACGGCCTCAAAACGGGCCCCTCCTCTATCCATGAGGATCAGCCGGTCCCCCCGTTCCATCCTCAGGACGGCGGTGATATGTTTGGCCTCGGATCCCCTGATGATCAGGGAGCCCTGTTCCGGCCTTATTTCTTCAACGAAAAAACGTCTCACAGAGAAGTGCCTAAAGTGAACTGAAGTGCCCGTTCGACAGGCTCAGGGACTTCGTCTAAAGTGACTAAAATGAATTCTTCCAGGAGGCGCCGGGGGATTTTATTTGAAGGTCATAATTTTCCAAACTAAACTACTGGCTCTCGAGAGGCGGTGCAGCATGGCGTGATGGAGCGATGGAGTCCTGGTTCAGCCTTTCTCCAGCACTCCATCACTCCACTACTCCAATAGCGGTTTTCAAGGCTTCTGATGGGATGAGGGGGCGCAAAGGGCGCCGTGACTCTGTGGTTCTTCGATCCAAGCCATCAGGCCTTTTGGAAGACGTAGTTTATATGACCGTTGGGCAATTTGTTGACCACCGTCTTCATCTCCATGCCCACCTTGATCTCCTCCTCCGGCAGATCACTTGCAAGCCTGCCGAAGACCTTGTACTTCCCATAGTCGAGAAGGGCGATGGAATAAGGAAGGTCGCCTTCAAAACCGACCGGTCCGTACTGAAGCTTGCTGTATGTCAGCAACTTGCCCGTCCCTGAGACCTCGAACCATTCCATGTCGCTGGAGAGGCATTGATAGCAGTCGGCCCTCGGGGGAAAGAAGACAAGTCCGCAGCTTTTGCATTTGGTCCCCTCGACCTTGCCCTGTTCGAGGTAGTCCACAAAGTCGTTGATCTTCGAAATGGAGGCAAAGCTCACCGTCCCAAATTTACTGAACCGAGTATCTACTTCTTTCTTAGCCATCTTGTTACCTCCCGAGAACAATGACGTTTCCGTAAAGGCCCACACCACCGATATTGTGGACCAGTCCGATCTGTGGATCTTTGACCTGCATCGCCCCTGCCTCGCCTCTGAGCTGAAGGACGATGGTCCTCACCTGGGATCCGCCGGTGGCTCCAATAGGGTGACCTTTGGAGAGCAGGCCACCATCCACGTTGACGGGGATGCTTCCCTCCTTGTAGGTTTCTTTGCTCTTGATGAGATCCTTTCCTTCCCCGGGCTTGGCAAAGCCCAGGTTCTCATAGGCCATCATTTCGGCAATGGTAAAGCAGTCATGGACCTCGGCCACGTCGATATCCTTGGGGGTGACACCGGCCATCGCGTAAGCCTCTTTGCCGGCCAATTCACCCACCGTCAAGCCGGTAAAGAGATCCCTGCCGGCCATGTTCACAGCGGTGGACGCGGAGCCTATTCCCAGAATCCAGACCGGTTTTTTGGAGAAGGCCTTGGCCTTTTCCTCGCTGGCGACGATCAGGCAGGAACTGCCGTCCGCATTGGCGCAGCAGTCGCCAACCCTGAGGGGGCTTGCCACGGGACCGGACATAGAATTCTGGGGATCAGAAAACATGTCGAGGGTCACCTCTTTTCTGTAAACGGCCTTTTCATTGATCTGGCCGTAGGTGGAGGCCTTTACCCTGATAAGGGCAAGGTCCTCCGGCGTTGTGCCGTACTTCGCCATATGGGCCCTGGCGTACATCGCGTAGTAGGCGGGCATCATGGTGCCGAAGGGGCTTTCCCACTGAATGTCGGCCCCGCGGCCCATCCTCTCCTGAGATTCTGCGGAGGAGATTTCCGACATTTTCTGAAAACCGATGACAGC
>JAZDGZ010000114.1:0-6399 GCA_043806375.1 Pseudomonadota bacterium
GCTTCTGTCACCTCCGGCTCTGCTGAAATAAGCGTGAGGCCTTTGGCATTGGCCGGAACCGCAAAGCAGACGGCATAATCCTTATCGTCCTCGCGCATAGCACGGCAGGGCAGGACGATAATCTCATTGGATAAGGGGGCCTCACTGATATGCGCTTTGGCTCCTCTTACCACGATGCCGTCGCTGCGCTCCTCCACGATTCTTACATAATAGTCCTGATGGGGCTGTTGTTGTGAAGGCCGAAGACTGCGATCGCCTTTAACATCCGTCATTCCCAAGGCGAGAGAGGCATCGGTTTTTTGCAAGAACCTCCGATAACCTTCAACCCGTTCGGCATAGTCTGTACCGAACTGCTTATCCACCCTTTGGGCCACGACCGTCACGGCATTCAAGCCGTCCTTCCCCACGAATTTGGCCCCGGAAGGCTTGCCGTAACAGACCCGTGCCCACAATTTCACGACCTCTCTCAGCCTAAGAAGATCCTTAAGGCTTTTCTGCTGCGTAAAGACGAAACTCACCGTTTCGCCTTCCTCATTTTTTTCGGTGACAAGACTTTGATAACGAGGATCTTGCTGCAAAACATAATCCATGGCCATCCAATCGAGGCAGATCTTCATAATAGGATGCTCGGTCACATCCTTCACTCTCTCGCCGAGACAGTAAACGACCCTCCCGTCTTTCAAGCTTTCTACGTATTGCTGCGCTGTTCGAATACCCATAATATTTCCCCTATATTATTCACTTATGTTATATTTATTCGCGATTACACCAGCCCATGCCACTGGCAGAACTCATCATCCGTAGCAACCGTTCCGGTCACTCCGGTCGCATCCTGAGCGGCCAGGAAAGTACAGGCTTTCACCATCAACTCGGATGACTGCCAGTCGGACATGTCGGTATCTTTTGATGCGTTCGCCACCATCCCCTCCGTACCGATCGGCTTTAACGGTTTTATGGCATTGACCGCAATATTATACTCTCCCAGTTCCGCGGCAAGGCCCCAGGTGAACCGTTCAAGCCCGGCCTTTGACACCCCGTAGGATATGCCTGAGAACCCTCGGACCCTTTTATCGGCGGCCCGGGAAGAGATGTTGATGATGCTTCCGGATTTCTGCTTTATCATTTCGGGCAGAACCGCCTTGACCAATAAGAAGGCCCCGATCAGATTGACTCTCAGAACCAATTCAAAACGCTTCAGAGGGGTTTCCGTGATCGGGGGCCACCATGCAACAGCGGCGTTGTTGACCAGGATGTCTATGCGACCGAACTCCTCTAAGGTCTTTCGGACCAATGCATCCACGCTTTCCTCCTTTGTCACGTCGCATTTTACAGGAAGAACTCGGGCCCCCAGTTTGCGAACTTGATCCGCCGTCTGATGAATGGTCCCCGGGAGCTTACCTTCCGTCTCAGTTCGGGCCGCCACAACCACGTGAGCCCCTTCCTTTGCAAAATCGAGTGCAAAGTCTCTCCCGAGGCCCCTGCTCGCCCCAGTAATAATTGCAACCTTACCTTGTAGTTTCATGATGATCTCCTCTGCTCAATAATATTTCTTGGCCGCGTAAACCTTGCACAGATAGGGAGAAAGATTAAAAGCCCCGGTCGGGGGATCGCAGTAGTCTTCGCTGTCCGTCGTAAGCATATTGGCGTTTGACTCAAAGGCCCGGTAAAGAATAGGGTCGTCAGGAATTTCCTCTGGAAACCACCAGCCGTGCTGGGCATCAACCATCCTCGGGTCGATCCTTGTGGAAAGCTTGGCCCGCTGCTTGATTTTCCCCCACTGCGTCTCGATGATAACCCAAGCTCCTTCGCATATCTCCAATTTGGAGGCCGTATCCGGGTGAATGGTTACTGTGGGGTCCGGGTATAGCTTGCGGGCCGAAGGCAATTGTCTGTGTTCGGAGTGATGAAAGGGCCGGAACCTTGATCCGGTGATTAGGATCAGCGGATACTCGTTGTACAGTTCAGGCTGGCTGACCGGCGTCTCAGCCGGTTCCTCGTAATGAGGTAATGGATCATAGCCGAGTTTTTCGAAGATGGTGGAATAAAGTTCTATCTTTCCCGTGGGCGTTCCGAATCCTTTCGGCTTTCCGGTCCGGGGATCTATCTTTTCGTGGTATTTTTCCTCGTAGGGCGGAAACCAAAAGCGCCGCCCTTTCGCAAATTCGGAAAAGGATTTGATCCCAAGCTCATCGAGCAAGGGCCTGATGCACTCTTCCCACTCCTGCTCCAGGGTCTCCTGCCAGTATTTGTCCTGGCCCAGCCTCATTCCCAGGCCTTGCCAGAAAGAGTAATCCGGACGCCGCTCGTACAAAGGTGGAACGACCTCCTCCGCAGCAGCCACAAAATCCTGAGCACCGGTATAGGTGCCGAAATGCAAAAGGGGCATCTCAAGCCAGTTGGCGGCCGGAAGCACGTAGTCTGCAAGTGCGGCCGAAGGCGTCATCCATTGCTCTACAACGGCAAATAGTTCCAGTTGGGGACTCTTCAACGCCCGATAGGTCTGTTTGGTGTTGGCGAAGGCCATGAGGGGATTATTGCCGCCAACGATCAATGCTTTAACGGGATAGGGTTTCTCAGTAAGTATAGCCCTCCATATTGCCGGTATATGGCAGGCCGGCATATAGGACGAGCATATCTTGCCGTCCCAGAAAGGTCTCATGTGCCGGGATATCAGGTCATATCCCGGGAAGGTCCAGAACCTGTGTTGATCCGAGCCCAATTGCTTTGCCTTCTGCTCCGAAGGCAGCATGTCTATAAAATTAAACTCAGGCCCGCATCTGGCCTTCATGCAGGGCCCGGCAAGAGGGGAGCCTCCGGCCGTGTTGATGCTGCCTGTGATCGCCCTCAGGATCGCTATGGCGTGTATAATGGAGGTGACGTTTCTTCCCTGCATATCGGTTTTTACACCCCAAGGAATGTTATTATAGGGCCTCATGCCGGCGAATAACCTTGCGGACTCGATGATTTTGTCTCTGGGAATCCAGGTTATCTCGGCGACCCTTTCCGGGGGGTATTCCTGCACGCGCTCCTTTAACTGATCGAATCCGTGACACCATGTGGCGACAAAGGCTTTGTCGTAAAGCCCTTCGTTGATCATGATATTCAGCCAGCCCAAGGCCAAAGCCGCATCCGTCCCCGGCCTGATAGGGAGCCATATATCGGCAAATTCATCCACAGACTCGGTCTTTTTGGGATCAATGACGATAAATTTGACTTTCCCTTTCTTCTTGATCTCACGGTATGCGTGATACTCAACGGGGACTGATTCCTTTGGATGATGGCCCCATAGGACGATGCAACCTTCGCTGTCGGCAACGTCGGGCTTCATCGCTACGATGTCCGCCCCATAAATGGCATAATCTATTTCTCTCGTCTCGATGCGGCAAAACTGCCCGGCATTTGCATTATTCGGACTCCCAAAGAGATACATGAACCTCTCTTTAAAGGCCTGCTGATGTCCTCTTCCGGTCCCGCAAGTCGTGGCCACCGCCTCTGCCCCATACAGGTCTTTTACCTCTTTGAGTTTCCCTGCAATCTCATCCAGCGCCTGATCCCACGAAACCTGCTCCCATTTTCCCTCTCCTCGATGGCCGGTTCTTTTTAACGGGTGGTTGAGCCGGTCGGGGTGGTAGAGATGTTCCGTGAACCTTGCCCCTCGATCACAAAAAAAGCCTTTGGTATAGAAGTCCCCATCCCCTTTAAGCTTAACCACCTTCCCCTGCTCAACGTGGGCTTCCGCACCACACTGCATCCAGCAGCCCCAGCAAATGCTCTTGCGCACTTCACCTGACATGACCGATCCTCCTTTAATCGTGCTTACTCAAATACCCCTTTGGCGAGCAGGTCGATGAACTCTTCATCCGGCATGCCGAGTATTTTGGTGCAAACGTACTCATTATGCTCACCAAGGCAGGGGGCCGGAATGCGGGGCCTGGCAGGGGTCTCTTTCAGACCGAAAGGGTTCCCTAAATGGGCAAAAGATCCCATTTCCGGGTGATCGAGCGTCCAAAAGTAATTTCGGCCATTGAGTTGGATATCCTCGAAGACTTCCTTTCCGGTTTGAACCACCCCGGCAGGGACCCCGGCCTTTTGCAGCAAGACCATGACATCCTCGGCTTCTTGATTTGAAGTCCACCCTTCCACCAGCCTGTTGAGTTCCTCTTGGTTCTTCTTTCTATTGAGCAAGCGCGTGAATTTAGGATCCCTGGTCCAGGAGGGATCTCCGATGACTTTGCAAAAGGCCTCCCACTCCTGATCCGTGGTTACACAGATGGCGCACCAACGATCCTCTCCCAGACAACGATACACACCGTGCGGGGCGGCATCGGCGGAGTCGTTCCCGGTTCTCTTACCCTCTTCTTCGTTGGCAAAAAAGTTGATCATCGTGGGCGCGATAAAATGAAGAGATGTTTCCAGTTGGGAGAGATCGATGAGCTGGCCCTCTCCGGTCTTATTTCGATGAACGAGGGCGGCCATCAAGGCGGCCACTCCGAAACGAGGCGCGATGACGTCCGTATAGGGCACGCCGAAAGATAGGGGCTCTCTGTCGGGCCAGCCGCTAAGGTGGGATATACCGCTCAGTCCGGCCAGTTGCCAGCCCCACCCTGCCTGCTTATTGTAAGGTCCCGTGAGGCCTTGATTCGTCGTGCGGAGCATGATGAGTTCCGGCTTTATCTTTTTCAGATCCTCATAACCCAGGCCCCATTTCTCCATAGGACCGACGCGAAAGTTGTCAACAACGACGTCGGCCCAGGCTACCAGTTTCTTGGCCACTTCGACGGCCTCTTTAAGGCCTAGGTCCAAAGCGATACTTAGCTTGTTGACATTGGGGTATGCAAAAAACCCCGCCCTGTTCAGTCCTGGTTTTCGGTCCTTATAAGGGGCGCTCACCCTGTAAACGTCCGGCCGCTTACTCGTTTCAACACGGATAACCGTTGCTCCGTGCGTTGCCAAAAACCAGCAAAGGGTAGGGGCCGCGATTGCCCAACCGAAGTCGATAACCTTCAAATCCTCCAGGGCCTCTTTTTTTTCCGGCGCTTTTTCCATAAACCCCCTTCTATATGATTCCAGCCTGTTTCAAGGTACTCATCTCGTTTGCAGAAAGACCCAACTCGCCTTGGTATATTTCACGGTTATGTTGGCCGATCAGAGGGGCGCAAAAGCGGATTCGGCAATCGGCTCCAGACATTTTTGCCCAACCTCCGGGATAGGTAAGCGAAGCCCCTAAATCAGGGTGCTCCACCTGTTCCCAGAAACCTCTCTCTTTCAATTGAATGTTTTCAGCTAAGGCCCTGCAGTCGGAAACAGGATAGAGCTGCATGTCCTTTTGGAATGCCCCATCATAGAGCTCACTCATCGTATGTCTTGAGAAAAACTTCCCAACGTGCCGTTCAAATTCTTTTGCGAATTCAGACGTTAATTTCGCTGCATCAAACCTATTCCAGTCCATTTTGGTCATGAACTCGGGAGCCATCCCTTCTTCTTTCATCCATTCAGTTAACGCGAGATTGTTTTTTGCCCCAAAGGCGCCGGCTGTGAGAATAAAAACGACAAAACCGTCCTTGCAGGGCCAGGTTTGCCTCAGGTTGAGCCCGCCCGCCAAGCCCACTTTTCGGAATGGGGCGTTTCGCTTCTGGACGGTTTTCTCCAACTGCCACCAGGGTACCGAATTGAAGGAGGTCAGCGCTGCGCTCTGCTGAATGGACACATCAATCCATTGACCTTCACCGCTTTTCTCACGATGGTAATAGGCAATCATCGTGGCGGCGGCGCCGTCGGCGCCGCCAAAGAAATAGGCATGGGGCAGACTGATGCCCACCGGCGGCCGGTCAGGCTCACCGCATAGATACAGGAAGCCTCCCATGGCCATACAAACAAGATCGGAGGGTTTGTAAGCCGCATAGGGTCCTTCTTGTCCGAAGGGACTAACGGAGGTCATAATAAGACGTTTATTGGTTTCTCTAAGCCGCTCATAATCCAACCCCAAGGTTTTCATATATCCCACGGGAAACGACTCAATGACGCAATCAGATTTTTCAACCAACCGCCTTAGGATCTCTCTCCCGTCATGGGATTCCAAGTCTAGTGTAATACCCCTTTTATTGGCGTTCAGCGAATACCAGAACAGGCTTTTCTCCGGATCGACCATGCCTTTGTAATAGGGTCCCCGCCTGCGTGCCGTATCACCCCCCGGCTTTTCTATCTTGATGACGTCAGCTCCGAGGTCGCCCAGTATCTTGCCGCACAATAAGCCTAGTTCGCTGGTTAGATCCAAAACTCGGAAACCCGTCAGCATGATGATATTACCCCCTCAATGGTTTGATGCCGCTACACTTCTTGGAAATAAGACCGGCACGTTCATGGCTGCAAATCAGTTGAAACACCTGGATCTCATAAAAG
>JAZDGZ010000115.1:0-2127 GCA_043806375.1 Pseudomonadota bacterium
ACTGATGATCATGATGCCTTCGCCGTTTCTTTCAATGAACTTGGCCACATCTCCATCCGGAGACGTGGATTCCATTAATTCAAAACCTATCTCACCCACCCAGTACCTTGCCACCTTGATCTTTTCCGGTTCATCCACATAGGCATCATCGGGGCCCGATTTTCCCAGAATGGGCTCCCAGGTTTTTTTAGCCTCCTCCAGATTCTTCACCGCAACGCAGATATGGTCGACCTTTTTTGGCTTCATCTCCATTTCCTCCATAAAGCAGGTCCCGTGCCGCCCTTGCCTCAGTCAAGGGTGGCACGATCAACCCGGCAGGACGTTCGACAACTAAAACGCGACTTTATCCACCGTGACCGTGATGGCACGGTCCGGGCAAACAACCCCGCACTCGTTGCAATCCTCACAAAGGAATTCGGTGACCACGACCCTCTTATCCTGAACCCTTATCGCCAGATCCGGGCATATCTCCACGCAGATGGGTTGAGTCACCCCCCCGCACATCGTACACTTATTCATATCGATCTGAGCAGTCATTTTGTTCACTCCTCTTTATTATTCGGCTCTGTAAAGTCTCCTCAAACAGGCCCCTTGACCCCGTGGAATGGCCTTTAGCGTCTCTATCTTGTAGTTGACGTTAAAGAACACATTCACGTCCACGAGGATGGCCTGGAGGATCCTGTCGCAACAGAGGACATCATCTTCCATCCTGACCCCATATTCTTTGGCAAAGGTGGGCCAGGGGCATCTCTCCCATTTGATAAACATCTCGAACGGCTTTTCCCCTTTCTCCACCTTCACAATGGCCCCATGGGTTATCCAGTTTGCGGCCATCCCTCCCGCCAGGCTCTTCAACCAGGCCTCTTCGCCCTTCAGCCAGTTTAGACGGGGAAGGGCAGCCTTGCCCAGCTCCATGCCGATGATTTCGGCCGCCTTTAGACCGACATCCAGAGGGTCTGCGTCCGGCCCGGCAAAGTGAAGGGCCGCCTGCCGCCACCGGTAATAAGTCCGGCCTATTTCAGCCTGAGCAGTGTGTAGATTGCCCCATAATCTACTGATTTCTTTTTCCGCATCGAATGACATTTTTGACCTCCTCTTTATATCCTAATACCGATGTGAAAGCCGTCATGTACCGCGCTCGAGAGATTGCGGGGTACGAGTGCATCACCAATGACAAAGAGTTCAATCCCTTCACCCTGAACTGCACTCTTCAGACTCTCATTGGGTTCCCTCTCGGTCACAACGATCGTGTCGCATTTCACGGGGAAGCGGTATCCGTCGTAAGTCTTCACAATGATCTCGCCGCTCTTGACCTCTTCGATATCGCAGTCGTTGTAGGCCTTAACGCCATTCTGTCTGAGATAGATCATGTATCGCCATTTGAAGGATGGGTTGATATCAAACCCTGCACTCTTCTCCTTTCCAACGATGGTGACCTTTTTGCCCTGTTTGGCCAGTAACAGGGCAACACCGATGCCCGGTTTTCTATTGCCCCAGACGACCACATTGTCGCCGATTTTTGCCTCACCTCTCAGCACGTCCAACACATTGACCACGTTTTCTCCGTCCAAACCCGGGGCCTTGCCTTTCGAATAAACAGGTCCGGTGGCCAGAACCACGCTGTCCGGCAATGCGTCGATGATCAGATCCTCCGTGACCTCGGTTCCGAGATGAAACGTGACCCCCGCCTTTTCGCACTGCACTTTTTGGTATCTGACGCACGTCAGGAGTTCATCGTCCCCATAAGGGGCCTTCGCCGCCTCCAGAAGCGTGCCGCCTATCTCAGATCGTTTATCATAGACGTGCACCTCATGCCCTCTTTGGGCCGCCGCATAGGCGCATTCAAGTCCTGCTGGGCCGGCCCCCACAATCATGACGTTTTTCTTCTCTTCCGGCTCCGGAGGGTTGGTATACTTAGGGTCATGTTCATGGGCGCAAAGGGGGTTGATGTAGCAGGTCATGGGGGCGTCGCGAAAGAGTCTGGCAAGACAGAGGTTGCAGGCCACGCAATGCCTGATCTCTTCCTCTTTGCCTTCCAGGACCTTTTTGGGCATGAAGGGGTCGGCGATCATGGGCCGGCACATCTCCCAGAAATCCAGTTCGCCCTTCCCGATGGCCTCGTTGGGC
>JAZDGZ010000116.1:0-8595 GCA_043806375.1 Pseudomonadota bacterium
TTTGGAGCAGCGCCCCCGGGGACGTAAGCCTAAGTATAATGCAACGACCCCGCGGCCACCTGAACCCGAAACCCTTAAAGATAGGAAAGGCAGGATCTTTCTGTTAAGTTAACGGCATTGGGTCGGGCCCAATGCCATTAACTTAAGGAAAATCTCGTTGGTCCACACTGTCACCCCGGCGAATCCCGGATCGGGGTCCGGGACAGGCGCCGGGGTCCAGAAGAGTTTGAAAAGACTGGATTCCGGCTGGAGTTTATCCCGCACTTGATGCGGGGCCGGAATGACACCCGGCAGCCTCCACATCAGGGTCAGAGGCTTAAGTTAACGGCATTGGGTCCGACCCGGAACCGGAACCTGAACCTGCGGTGGGTCTCCTCGTCCGCCACCTTATCCCAAATAAGATAGGGCTGGCGTGTGGCTCCGTTGGTATAGTCCGTAGGGACGAATATCTTCCAGTGGTTTCATGTGTGAGAAGGCTCGCATTCTCGTGAGACTTACGTCTTCCATCGCGCAAATCGTGCTTCAAGGGCCCGAATGGCCTGTGTGGTTAAAAGCCCAAGCAGAACGACGACGAAAAGGCCGGCAAAGACGGCCGAAAAACGCAGCCGGGCCCCGTAAAAGCTGATGTGGAAACCAAGGCCGGCGTTGCTGCTGAAGAGCTCGCCGATCACTACCCCTATGAGGGCACGGCCGATACCCAGGCGCAGGCCGGCGATGATCATGGGGAGTGCTCCCGGCAGGGTGAATTTGAAAAACATGTCCAACGGGCGGGCGTTGAAAGAGCGGGCACACCGGATCAATACGGGATCAACACCCTTGACCCCAGTCAGTGTGTTTATGGTGATGGGGACAACGGCAAAGAGAAAGGTCAGCGCCATAATGGGTTTCATTCCAAACCCCAGCCAGATGATGAATAGGGGCCATAGAGAGACCAGAGGAGTCGCATAAAGCGCCCAGATGAATGGATCGAAGGCATACTCCAAGCGCCGTTTCCAGCCCATGGCAACACCCAGGGGGATGCCGAGCACAGCAGCAGAACCGAACCCCAAAACGAGTTCAAACATGCTTGTTCCCAAATCCCGCCAGAATGTCCCGTTGATCGTCCACTCTTTCAGCGCGACAGCCACTTGGCTGGGACTGCTAATCAGCACGGGATCCATCCATTCCAGACGTGCGGCCGTCTCCCAGAGCAATGCCAGACCGACAAGGCCGAAAGCCCCGAGCAGGAAGGTATCGTAGCGCCGGTAGTAATCTTTGATTTCCATGTTACACCTCCGCCTCTATTCCCCAGCGTTGAACCCTCTCTTCGACCGATCGCACGAGATTGACGGCGATAAATCCCAGGACGCTGATAATGGCGATCAATGCAATGAGTTCAGCAACTCGAAATGCGTTGCCGTACAAATCGATCTGATGTCCGATACCTTCGGTACCGGCATACATTTCACTCACCACAACGCCGAGAAGTCCGCGACCTACGCCCAGCCTGATTCCGGTCATGATGGGGGGGATGGAACCCGGCAGGAGAACTTTGACAAATATGTCCCATTCGCGGCCGCCAAAAGATTGTACCGCCCGGACCCAGACCGGGTCCACCTCGCGGATCCCTACAGCGGTATTGACCAGGACAGGAAAGACCACGCCGAGAAAAACCACCGCCGTCGTCGCTCCCAGCCCGGCGCCGAACCAGACGACCAGAAGGGGCATCATGGCCAGACGAGGCATCGTGTACAGCGCCATCAATATGGGATCGAACAGAAGGGTCAGGGTTCGATAACGAGCAAAGATAATACCTGCAGGAATACCGATAATACATGCCAGGGAAAAACCGAAAATAAACTCCTTCATGCTGACGACGAGATGATGGAAAATCTCGCCTGAGAAAAGCAGCTCGACAAAGGCTATTGCCACCAGGCTCGGCCTGCTGATATAGGAAACATTGACCAGGCCCAGAGGCGTAGCCAACTCCCACAGCAGCAAAAAAATAACTGCTGCGATGCCGCCGATCCAGAAACGTTCCCACTTTTTCATGACCGTGACCCCTCGCCGCCGTCCACCTGCCAATGAACCTCTTCCACCAGCAGATTCCAGATGTGCCGCCTCAATTTGATAAAATGCGGGTCATCCTTTATTGACAGATCGCGAGGGCGTGGAAGATCAACAGGGATGATTTCTTTGACCTTTCCGGGCTGTCCCTTCATCACGACGACCTTGTCCGCAAGATAAACGGACTCTTCAATGCTGTGGGTGACAAAGAGCACCGTTTTTTTGTCTTTCTCCCAGATACGCAGTAGTTCCTCAGACATGATTTCACGCGTCTGGGCATCAAGGGCGGCGAAGGGTTCGTCCATGAGTAAAATCTCCGGGTTGACGGCCAGGGCCCGGGCCAGGCCCACGCGCTGGCGCATCCCCCCGGAGAGTTGGTGCGGATGGTGCCTGGCAAAACCCTGCAATCCGACCATTTGAATGTATTTCCCGGCCATTTCCTTCATCCGGCTTGTAGAATACTTCCTTTGCAGTTCAAGGCCCAGCATGACATTGCGCTCGACATTGCGCCAGGGCAGGAGGGCGAATTCCTGAAAGACCAGTGCCCGGTCCGTGCCCGGTCCGGTCACGGGCTTGCCGTCAATGGAAAGCCGACCGGCCGAAGGCCGGATCAAACCGTCCACCACCAGGAGCATGGTGCTCTTGCCGCAGCCGCTGGGACCGACGATGGTGATAAATTCCCCCTTCCGGACCTGCAGCTCAAAACTGTCCACCGCGAGGAACACGCCGCCGTCGGGCTGCGGAAAAGTGACCGTGACCCTATCCGAAACGATGTGCATCAGTTCATTCCCTCCTCTTTGAACAAGGGTTCTATTTTCGCCATTGGTCCTGGGTCTTGACGAACCTGTCATCCAGCCATTTGCTGTTCGGCCAGGGCTCCTTTGCGTCTCCGATAGAGATCGCGATATCCCAAAAGACCTTCATGCCTTGAGCATCCGGCAAACGACCGTCCGAATGCCACCCATAACTGATAGCATCGATGGTTGGGCGGCAGTACTCCAATTTGAATTTATATACTTTTTCCAGTATTTTTGCGGCTTCTTCAGGATTCTCCTTGATCCAATCCATGGCTTTACCCGTAGCCCGGAGGTAAGCCTTTATGGTATTTGGTTTTTCTGCGATAACATTTTCCTTTGCATAGAGGACATGGGTTGGATAGTCCCTGGAGATGTCCTCCCTCTGGTTTGCCAATCTTTGGAGTCCCTTTTCCCTGGCGCTGAAGGAAAAGAGGGATTCCAGAATCCCCACATCGAGCTGGCCGGATTCCAAGGCCGCCAATATCGTGGCATTCTGACCGCTTTGCAGGATCTTGACGTCTTTCTCAGGGTCGAGGCCTGCCTTCTTGATGATATAGCGTGTGAGGGAATCGGTGAGGGATCCGTATCGGCTCACTCCGAAACGGCCCCCCTTGGCATCGGCAATGGACTTGTATTTATTGGGTTGTGTATACCATTCAAAAAAAGTCATGTTATAGCCGGCCCAAAACCCCTTGAAGTTTTGCCCGGAATTCATCGTGTTGACCAGCCCGTGCAGTGAGGCGACACAAAAGTCGATGGTCCCTGCGGCCAGGGCTTGCACCACATTCGCGTTGCCTTTGAAACCCAATATTTTGACCTCTGTTATCCCTTCTTCTTTATACCAGCCTTTCATTTCAGCCAGATGGTTCGGGAGAAAGGATGCACCCGTCCCGGGAAGGCCGATGCTGAGTTTGGTCTGCTCGAGTTTGGCGCCGGAGGCGACAGCAGGGCACTGACTCCCCAGAATGAACACTGTCCCGAAGACCATCAGAAAAACGGCTAAACCAAAAAAAATCCTCTTTTGTCTCTTACCCATAGTTCCGTACCCCCTTTCATGATGTTTTGGTTTGTCATTGGACGGGTAAAGCCCCCCGTCATTCACGAACCCCTTTATATATCGGGATGGTTTTCCCTCGTAAATCCCGTATATAATCGAGGACCTCCTTGTTGGACAGGTGTTTGCTCCTGTCGTACCGATTATGATGCATCAGCTCCTCAAGCGGGCGTCTGACCCCTTCCTTGGGCGGCACATCGGGGTAGCCGACGGGGATGATCGTGTAAAAGTTCATCACATCGGGGACGTCCAAGATCCTTTTGAACCGGTCCTCTATATGGATGGTCACCCACTGCGTCCCCAGTCCCAGAGAGGCCGCCGCCAGATGAATCAGCGTGCATGTGTTGGCCAGACCGTCCGTAAGGTGTGACTGGTGGCGGCCCATGGTATGTCCGCCCATGACGGTGGCCCACTGCTTTCGTCCGTCGCCCAGAACGATAATCAGCGCGGGCGCATGGGCCCAGCCCGGGCTCTCCTTGCGTTTTTTTAACTGCTCATCCGGATCGCCTGACCTTGGAAATGCCGGGTGACGAAGCTCCGGGATGCGCATCTGTTCCATCCAGAAATTGTAGCCGGTCAGTTCTTCCTTGTAGGCCTCGAACAGTTCTTTCTTGATTTCAGGATCGGTCACGACGACATACTCCCACGGCTGACCGTTGGCACCGGACATGGCCCAACGGCCCGCTTCAAGGATTTTTTCAATGGCGCCTTCAGGAAGCGGGTCCGGCTTCAGTTTTCGGGTGCTCATCCGTCGTTTGATCACGTCGATCAGGACTTCGTAATCTGGTGTCATGGGTCTTTACCTCCACATCTGTGTTTATCGAGTTAATAATTCCCTATGGCTCTTTGATAGAAGGATTGTATCCCCTGTCATGAGAGAAACGTTTTCCTTGTCTTTCAGGGCCAGGCGCAGGGTGAAGCACATATTTTCGATGAAATGATCCTGGGATTCCATGGCGATCCCGGGAAGTTCACGAGGGCTCAACCCGATACCTTGACCCAGGCCGTAATGCGGGAGGTATTCCATGGGACTTTTTTGTATCTCGCCGAGGGCATCATTGTAGATCTGGGCAACGGCCACACCGGGTTCGATCATCTGGAGAATATTTTCATACAGGGCCGCGGCGCCTTCGGATGTTTTCTCTTTGAAATGTGACGGGCCGGCAGCAAAGGTTCTTATTCCCTCCGACCAGTAGCGTTCAAAGGCGACGGCTACATAGGTGATGATGTCTTCTCCATCCGAGATGCCTCGATTTTCAGCAGGCCTCATGGTCCAGCCTCTCTCCATGGGCCTGGCCACAAGAATCCTGATGTCTTCGGCCCCTTCCATGCGCGCGATGTAATCGAGGGTCGCTTCTAAAACCCTTTCGTTCATTTCAGGCAAAGGCGAACCGCAGACACGGTCAAAGGCCCTTTGAATAATACGGGAAGACCGGCGAATCTGGTCCTGCTCCCGGAAGGATTTCACCATCCTCATCCTGTTGATCATGGGCTGGGCATCGATGATTTTACATTGACCAAGGGCTTTAGAGACGGATTGAAACTGGGGGCAGGGCATAAGCTCCTTGAGGCCTGCAAAACCCAGGGTTGAAGGGATCAAGTTTTGTTCTTTGAGGAGATCCAGACACTCCTGAGCTACATCGCGGCAGGATCTGATATTTTCGATCCATGTGACACTTTTCACCGCCGGCTGGTCCCGGGAAAAACCGTCCACAATCAGGGTGATGTCCCCTTTCAAGGGAACCGCCACAAGCGCCCCCCGGGGCATTTTTGTGGCGAAGTTGCTGAGGTAGCAGGGGTTGCCGTATTCATTCGCACCCTTGCCGTAGAGAAGAATACAGTCGATACTTTCCTTTTGCATTTCCTCTCGAATCTTTTCCATTCTCCGGTGAAATTCCATCTCCGGCATGTTGATCCGGTCCCAAACATCCCGGCCTCTTTTCAAAGTGGGCTGCAGAGTTTCCATCATTATACCCCTATGGTGTAGAGTTTATTTTCCATTTTGGACAGACGTTCCATGCCGGTATCCGTGACAAGGACCGTTTCTCCACAAGCCAGGTAACCCGTCTCGGGCAGGAACTGGTTCGGGTGGACGACAAGGGCCTGGCCCGTCTTCAGGATCCCTTCCGTGTCATCGTCGATGACGGGGCCCGGGGCAACTGAGCCCACGCCGATCCCATGGCCTCTTGCCCTCATGTAAGGGGGATAGCAGTACTTGGCATACCCTGCGTCACTGATGACTTTGTTCATGGACCTTGAAATCTGCGATGCAGGGATGCCCGGTTTTATCACTCTCAGTGACGCGTCGTGGGCCTGGAGGAGCATGTCGTATTTTTCCGCTAAAACAGGATCGGGCCTGCCGAGAACGACGGTTTTGCAGAGCTGGATAAACTGCCCTTCAAAGGCCGCCGTAATTTCGGCGATCACGATATCGCCCGGTGACAGTCTCTTATCCGTGGGGGAATGCATGGCAAAGTTCTGTTTTTCCGAACTCATGAAATTAAAAATGTCATCCGCTCCGGCCTTTCGCATGTCAAACTCAATTTCGGCCAGGAGTTCGTATTCAGTGATGCCGACTCGGGCGTGTTTCAACAGGGCTTCAAAGCCTTTATCCGTTATCCTGCCCGCCTCCCTGGCGATGGCCACCTCTTTTTCGGTTTTATTATAGGCCATCTCGGCGATGACATCATCCGCCGTTTCCGTATCCGCTTTTTTCGCGATACATGTATAGACGGCTTCAGTCATTTCTTTGTATGTCACGATACCCACTTTACGGGTCAGCTTGAATTCATCCATGAGATCGGGCATCGTTTTGATGAAATCCGCGGTGCCCCTGACATCCTTGATCCAGCTGAACCTTTTTGCCCGGGCGGCGTCCCACTCCGGTTCAACCAGAAGGACCGCCTCTCCGCTTTTTGAGATGACGGCGGCGTTGTGGGAGCCCAGAGGCCTGAATTCTGCAAAGTAAAAGAGGTTCTTTGCCCCTAATATATCGCAGGTGCCGTTTGAGTAGACGATCAATCCGTCGAGACCCTTTTCCCCGATGGCCTCAACAGCCCTTTCCCATTTTAGGTTTTCCTGTGGCATGGATACCTCCTAGTCTATTTGATTGTCAAGACCCTGGTCCTATGGGCCAAGTCAGAGACAAATGGCTCTGCCGGGAAAAATTGGCCGGAGTGATGGAGTGTTGGAGTACTGGAGTATTGTGAAAAAGATCGAGCATCTATGTGTTTTTCAGAAACCGGATTCTTCTGATGCGCCCAAGTGTGACCCCGCAGTTTTTTCAACACTCCAACACTCCATCTCTCCATCACTCCGATACTCCTCTTCCCCCCTGTTGCATGACGGGGATACGGTCGATAAAATCATTCAGTGTTTGACAACTCTTAAGAGTCCTCACCCCTGTGCCCAGGTTTTCCACCCGGGCAGGATCGAGAATACCTCCGGTCACCCGCTTGAGCTTCTGCTCCACATCTCTCCAGTTCATGGGATGGACAGGGGAGCCTAGAGGATCGAGAATCTCTTGTTCATAGGTGTTCTTCCCCGCCTTCAGTGTGATCTTTCCCGGCCATTGGCGGGGGAATAGAGCGGTGTATTCAGGCGAAGTCGTGACATGGACTTTTTTGATGAAGCCCCGGATCCTGTGGTCATCTCGGAGATTTTTTCTTTGCAGATCAAAGAGGCCCTCCTCATCAAAGGCTGCAAGGGCCATCTGATACTGGACGCTGACGATGGACGGCATTCTTGACTCCGGGAAGGCCGGGTGATTGATCATCTGGCTGTATTGCTGTGGAATGGTGACCTTGATCTCCTCAACCGATTCAGGGTCGATTTGCCGGGTCGAAAGCAGCCGGCGAAAGGCTTCTATGGAGGATAAGGCCTGGCGGGCCGTGCAAAAGGGTTTGAGGCTCATTTCCTCGATTTCAAATTTCTCCCCCAACCCGTCGAGCAGGATGCCGGTGTCGAGGTCCAGGCCGTAAACGGACGAGAAGGGCCCGTCGAGCAGGTTAGGGTCTCCGGCAAACCCGGACTCTGCCGCGAGAGCGGCCGTAAGTCCGTTCTGAAGGGCACAGCCAAGCGTCAACCATCGGGAGGTCAATCCCGCAGGGATCTTGCCGGCAAGACCTGCAGACATGGTCAGGGCAATGGCAAGGGCATGCTTTATTTGATCACTGCTCAAACCGAATATCTTGGACCCTACCGCGGCCGCGCCTATGGCCCCGAAAAGATAGGTGGGCCAAATGCCCCGGTAGAGAATGACCGGCCCGTTCACCGCGGCGCCCAGGCGGGTGATGATCTCGTATCCTGCCAGGACGCTTTCAAAAAAGCGCTTCCCGCTCTGCCCGGCGTAACAGGCGGCGGAAAGGGCCGTGGGTACAATGATGGAGCCGGGGGTTGTGCAGGAGAGGAGGTGAATATCGTCTATTTCCGTCATCCGAGCGGAGAGGGAGGTGATGACGGCCGCGTGGGGCAGGGGGGCGGCGAACCCGAAACCGGCCACGGGGATATCCCTCTCTCCGTCAAAGGGGATCATTTTTTTGAACAGACCGGATATGGCCCTGCTCTCTTCCGAGGAAGCCCCGGCAAGCATGGCCCCGATGGCATCGAAGACATGCAGTTCCGTCTTCTCCAGGGTTTGTGCGGAAAGGTTGTCAAAGGACAGGTCCGAAATGAATTCAGCCAGGTTGTCCAGCAAAG
>JAZDGZ010000117.1:0-4087 GCA_043806375.1 Pseudomonadota bacterium
TGGGGGAGCCAATCGGAAGAGATGAAAGGATTTAGAGGGATGGGGTTTAAAGCAGCGTCAGGAAGATATGTCAAATTCTTGGTTTACCTGGTTGTCGTTGTCCTGATCACTGTGGTGGGCACGACCCTTTTCTTTGCGGTAGATTTGACCAGGGATAACACCTATTCCATTTCCAGGGCGAGTCGAACGGTCGTTTCCACCCTGTCGGAGCCCCTCACCATCAATGTCTTTTTCACCAGGAATCTGCCTGCACCCTACAACAATACGGAACGATATCTGAGAGATCTCCTGAAAGAATATGGCAATCATGCCAATCGATTTTTCAACTCTCGCTTTTATGATGTGAGCCCGGAGGAAGGCGCCGTCGGCGAAGGGGCCAAAGAGAACCAAGTGCTGGCAAGAAATTATGGGATCTCCCCTGTTCAGATCCAGGCCATTGAAAAGGACGAGGTCAAGTTTCGAAAGGCCTATATGGGGTTGGTCCTGATTCACGGCGACCTGATGGAACGGATCCCGACGATTACCTCCGCGGAGGGACTTGAATACACCCTGACCATGGCCATGCAGAAGCTGAACAACAAGATCAGCGCCCTCCTGAGGCTGGAAGGGAAAATAAACGTCCGACTGTACCTGTCTTCTTCGCTGGAAAGCGTGGCGCCCTATATGAGGCTGGGCAACTTGCCGCAACTCCCTCAAAAAATAGGTGATATCGTAAAAAAATTGAGTGACAGGCACTACGGAAAGCTGGCATTCGAATATCTTGATCCCTCCAAGGGGGAAGCCCTCAATGGGCTTGCCAAGAAATACAATCTCATGACCCTTAGGTGGCCCAGCCTCTCGGATGGAAAGGTTCAGGCCGGTGAAGGCGCCATCGGTCTTGTTTTGGAACATGGTCAAAAGTCAGTGACCATCCCTTTGATTCGGGTTTTGAGAATCCCTCTTATCGGAACCCAATATGAGATGGCTGATATCAACAGCCTGGAGGAGACCATCAGTCAGAATCTGGAGGCCCTCATCGATATCAACGAAGATCTGGGGTACCTTGCCGATCACGGAACACCGGATCTTGCGAGCCCGCGTTCCGCCGATCCGAGGAGACAACAAGGGCAACAGACCCTGCAGAACTTTCGGACCCTGCTTTCACAAAACTACGCCATCAGGAATGTTTTTCTCAAGGGAGATCCGATTCCGACCGACCTCGACTGCCTGGTCATAGCAGGACCGACAGAGGGGTTTTCCGACTACGAGCTTTATCAAATTGACCAATTTCTGATGCGCGGCAAAAACCTGGCCCTTTTCCTCGACAGATTCCAGGAGACCGTAACGAGAGATCAGATGCCCGGGGCCGGTCAGGGCCAGCCGATTGTGCCTCTGGAAACAGGCCTCGAAAGGCTGCTGGACCATTACGGGATTCATATGAAGCAGTCCTATGTGATGGACGAGAGCTGTTACAGGCAGAGAATGCCGGCCCAGTTCGGAGGCGGTGAAACGCCCATCTATTTTGCGCCGGTGATCAAGAGCGAGACCATCAACAATAAGATCGGGTTTATGAAGAATATCAAGGGGCTGATCGTGTTCAGGATCTCGCCTTTGGAGGTCGATGCCAAGCGGGCTGAGCAGATGGACTTGAAGGTCTCCCGTCTGTTCAGTTCATCGAAGAGATCATGGGAGATGGCCGACCGGATCAACCTCAATCCTATGCTTATCCAGCCCCCGGGAACGGAGGTGACCCGAAAAAGCCTGGACCTGGCCTATGTGTTGGAGGGGAAATTTACGAGCTACTTTGCGGGCAAGGCGATACCGGAGAAGCCGGAGGTCGAGAAGAGCCCGGAGATGAAAGGACCTGATAAGGAGGCGGAAGCCAGAACGGCCGTGGACCTTTCCAAGATTGAAGGGAAAGGCGAATTCGTGGCCAGGGGCGGGCCGGGGAGGATCTTTGTCATCACATCCTCGGAGTTGTTGAAAGACAACATGCTGGATGAAGGGGGACAGACCCCGAATGCGATGTTCATCCTGAACGTGATCGACTCCCTGAACGATCGTGAGGATGTCGCCCTCATGCGCGGTAAGGAACAGCGGTTCAACCCTCTTATGGAGACGGGAGCGGGCGCCAAGACCTTTGTGAAGACCTTCAACATCGCCGGCCTTCCGGTGCTTGTCGTTCTTTTCGGGCTCCTGGTCTGGTTCCGGAGGCATGCCCGCAAGAGACGCATCCAGATGATGTTTGAAAAGAGATCCCCATGACCAAGATTTGATAAACCTAATAGGAAAAGCGAGGAAGGGGTTTTCATGAAGGTGAAAAAGGAATACATTATTCTTGCGGTTCTGATCGTAGCGCTCTCCCTTTACCTCGCTTTTTACAAGAGAGACAGGACGCATTACAAGCTGCCGCAGCTCTCTCAAGTGCCCATCACGGAAATCACCAGGTTTGATATTTCCAGGCCGGATGGGACCATCTTGTTGGAGAAGAAGAACGACAAGTGGGTTTTTTCACCCGAAGGGTACGCCGCCGATGCCGGAAGGGTCAGAGACATGCTGGATGCGATCGGGAAGCTGACCCTGACCGCCCTGGTTTCCGAATCAAAGAGTTATGAAAGGTATGATCTGGACAAGGGAAAAAGAATCACCGTCAAGGCCTGGGCAGGGGATAGCCTGAGGCGGGAAGTTGATGTGGGCAAGACGGCGCCGTCCTACCGCCATACCTTTGTGAAAATCGCGGGCGACGACCGGGTCTACCATGCCAGGGATGATTTCAGGGGCAGGTTCGACCGGAGCGTGGAAGATCTTCGGGACAAGACTGTTCTCAAATTCGCGGAGGCTGAGATCGGGCGGGTCGAAATCCACGAGGGAAAGGGCTCCTTAACCCTCATGCGCAAAGAAGCCCCGGTGGAGGTCAAGGCAGGAGACGAAGGCAAAGACCAGGGGGCGCCTTCCCCAAAGGTAGAACCTGCTTGGCAGACCTCTGAGGGAAAGGCGGTCAATGAATCCAAGCTCAAGACTTTTCTCATGGATCTCTCAAACCTGAAATGCACGGCCTATGTTTACGACCGCAAGAAGACGGACCTTGCTGATCCCATCTACACCCTTCATTTGACAGGATCCAGGGAGTACACCCTTTCCATATTTTCCAAGAGGAATCAGGATGAGAAGGCATACCCTGCCTTTTCCTCAGAAAACGATTCTCCTTTCCTCCTCTCCGAAGCCCAGGCGAAGAGGATCATGGTCCCTGTGGAAGAGATGCTGGCAAAGGGAGATCAGCGATAGCAAGGTCGGCCCATGCCTGTCCAATAACGGTGATTAGGAGCGTTGAATGGGCCGTGAATATTGGCTCAAACAGCATTTTCCCAGCGGGGGGCCTGGAGTCATGGAGCCCTGGAGTATTGGAAAAAGAAATAGAATGCATCACTCCATCACTCCAGTACTCCAACAAATACCTGATATTCGGCATCTAAGGGTTTAAGAATAGAGATACTCATTACTTGCAGAAGGATTATTTTGGACACCACTGAGGTCCGCTTCTGATGCGGAGGGCGAACGGGTTGGGCTCTCTCGCTAGGGAACTACCAGCCTGATTCACTCAGAAGGCTTTGTGAAGAAGCGAACGGATTGTCATGAATAGGACCCTCACCTTCTTTTTACTGCTTATTTTGCTGATGGGTGCCGCGACCGCCGGGGCCTTTGAAATGAGGATGAGCGGGGAGACGCTCACCCTGCATGCGGAGCAGGTCCCCCTGCGGGACATTCTGGAGCAGGTCGCTGCTCTGGGCATCAAGGTCCGTGTGGACCCGGAACTCAATCCCACAATAACGGCATCTTTTGATGACCGGGAGATCCAAAAGGGTTTCGATTCGCTCCTTAGGGGCCTCAACTACGTGCTTATCTGGGAATCGATCCAGGGTCCCTTGGGACCCATCCTCAGGCTGGGCGGCATAGAGATTTTCAGGCCGGGGAAACAAGAGATGATGAGATCCTTGGGGCGAAGGTTCAACCTGCCCGTCACCAGGAACCCCAAGGACGGGTCAATGTATGTGAAGGATGAGATCCTCCTCCGGCTCAAGAAAGGAGCTGTGCTCCAGGATCTGCAACG
>JAZDGZ010000118.1:0-2462 GCA_043806375.1 Pseudomonadota bacterium
TCCCTCGGGGTGACACAGGTCGTGAACCTTCCCGCGGAACTCCGGGCCCTCTGGAGCAACATCCCTCCTTCTCTGACATCCCTTTCCGAATACCTTGCATCCATTCGGGCATGGCTCGTTGAGCACGCGGCCCCGGGGGACTATGTTCTCATCCAGGGGGATTTCGGGGCAACGTACCTTATAGCGGATTTCGCACTTCGCAATGGCCTTGTAGCGGTTTACTCCACGACAACTCGTGAAGCCACCGAAACCATCCAGCCGGATGGAACTGTGGAACTAATGCACCATTTCAAACACCAGATTTACCGTAACTATGGAGGTTGAAGATGGCCAGGAAATACATCTCTTTCCTCGGGACCACCGACTACCTTGCGTGTACTTACTTCCTGGGCAACAGGGAGGTTCGAAACGTTCGATTCATCCAGGAGGCCACCCTGGAACTCTCATGCCGTGAATGGAGCGCAGGAGATCGCATCCTGATATTCACCACACAGGAGGCAGAGCGGATCAACTGGCTGGATGATGGCCATGTGGATCGCACAACAGGAAGCAGACTTCGCCGCGAGGGTTTGAAAAACCGAATCGAAGGAATCCGGCTCTCTCCTACCTTGGAACGTGTCCTGATACCGGAAGGAAGGTCAGAGGATGAAGTCTGGGACATATTCGAGAGCATTTTTGCCAGGTTGGATCAAGGCGATGAAGTGGTGTTCGATATTACTCACGGGTTTCGCTCCATCCCCATGCTGGCCATTGTCGTTCTTAATTATGCAAAAGCACTGAAAGACATCAAGGTACGAGGTATATACTATGGTGCACTGGAGGCAATTGGTAACCCACAAAAAGCCGCAAGCATGGCAGTGGAGGAAAGACGGGCGCCGATCTTTGACCTCACTGCCTTTGATTCGCTCCTCGACTGGACTATAGGCGTGGATCGTTTTATCGGTGGAGGTGACGCATCGAGCATTTGTGAACTGACCGAATTTTCCCTGAACCCCATTCTGAGAGATACAAAAGGACAAGACAGGGCTGCTGAATCTCTGCGCAAGGCAGTCAGGGAACTGGCGGCATTCTCCTCAGCCATCACCACCTGCCGGGCGACCGAAATCGGCAAGAAAGCCATTTCTGTGGCCCGGCATTTGAATGAGATCGGTGATTCCAGGCTGATCAAACCGTTGGAGCCTCTCCTGAGCCGGATAGGCGAACATGTCTCCTGCTTCACCGGGGACCCTGTCAGAGATGGACTGGCAGCGGTAAGATGGTGCGTCGATCACAATCTGGTTCAGCAGGGCTTCACTGTCCTTCAGGAAACACTGATTACCTATTTCGTGTGCAAGGGTAATGGCGATCACCTGAATCAGAGGCACCGAGAAATCGCGGCACAGGGCGTCCACATCCTTCGGAAAAACCTGATAGAAGATGAGTGGCACGATGCGGCCCGCAGTCATCCTGATCTGACGCGAGGATTTATGGCGGCGATGCGACAGGAACCTGACTTGGTCAACGTCTTTGAGACGCTGTCAGGCTATCGAAACGATCTGAATCACGCGGGTTACCGGCCCCAGCCAGCCTCTGCCGACATGCTTCGGATCAAACTCCGAGAGATTGCTGAACGGGTAGAGGGACAGATGAATTGAGAACATTCCCCAACACTTGGCAGATGGCTCAGGAAATCCCTGATGAGACAACGGAGGTGGCTGCATGACTGATGACATCTATGCAAGTGTGCGTTCTCTCGTCCGAGACGATCGTCACCAAGAAGCCGTTGCCCTGAGTGCAAACCGTGATACCAAGGCCGTCACGGACGCCCAACTCCACCTTCGCTGGGCCGCTCTTCTGGAGGAAATGGGGCTCATGGACGGGGCCGTTGTGGAACTCAATCTGGCCATACGGGATGACCCCCATGAGGAGTCCGCCTATAAGCGCCTGGCCGAGATCTATCTCGATCAGGGGAACCCGGAAAAGGCCGCAAGGTGCTGGGCGGCCCTCATGGCCCGGAAACCTCCCGGGGCATCCGAGTACAGGGAGCTGGGTCGGATTTGGGAAGAGGCGGGAAACTACGAAAAGGCCCTGGAGCTTTACAGGGAGGGAGAGGAGAAAACCGGGGATGATGGGTTCAAGGGTCTCATCCGGTCTCTCGATTTCGTGAAACAGGAGGAAGCCGAGGACTTCGCGGTGGAGAAGGCGGACCAGATCGTGCCGGCCCAGCACAACCTGGTGACCTTCACGGTTCTCTTCGCCTCCAGGGAAGGCGTCCACGCAAGGCAATGGGCAAGCCCGACCGGCGAAACCGGATACACACCCGTCCATGAGCCCCTGACCCTCAAGGTGGCCGAGAACCACATCCTGGGAAACATGACCCTGGGCGTTTATCCCGTCCGCATGGACAACACGGTCCATTTCATCGCCTTTGACCTGGATCTGCCCAAGTTCGTCATCAACAAGACCATCAAAAGCAAGAGCCT
>JAZDGZ010000119.1:0-4929 GCA_043806375.1 Pseudomonadota bacterium
GGGCCAATTCGATGGCCGCCCTGTACACGAAAGATGGTTGCCCCAAGGACGGGTCGAGGCCCTTGATGCCTTTATCGAGCATTCAAGTTTCAGAAATTACTCGGACCTTGTGGCCAAAATGGAGCATTACTCAAACCTCACCTCAAAGGAGTTGTTCGACAAAGGGACCCATGCCAATGCCCTGACCCCCGTTCTTCACGGTCTGTGGATGTTTCTGAAAACCTACCTGTGGGAACAGGGATTCCTTGATGGCTTTGACGGCCTGCTTATATCCACCATGAACGCTGGAGGTTCTTTTCTGAAGTATTCCAAGCTCATGGAGTTGGAGAAACATCACGGCAAGAGAGAATTAACCTAGTCCGTCATGACGATACCATTGGATGGAAAAAAGATACTGATCATCAAGCTGCGCTATATCGGAGATACCCTCAGCCTGCTCCCGGTGATAGAAAACCTCAGAAAAAAGGCCCGAAATACGACGGTGGACGTTATGGTCAACAAGGGTACCGAGGAGATTCTAGCCCCCCATCCCGGTATTCGAAGGCTCTGGGTCTATGATCGGAAGGTGGCAAAGAGAAACGTCCTCTTTTCAATTCGTTACCATATGGACCTCATCAGTCAGATGAGGTCCGAAAGGTACGATGCGGTTATTGATTTCACCCACGGTGACAGGGCCGCTTTTATCGCATTCATGACCGGAGCATCCCACCGCATCACCTACCAGAATGCAAGCACCCTATCGCGTCTCCTTATGAATCGTATCATCCATTCTGATCCCTTTAAGCATCATATTGTGGACCAGCAACTCCGATCTTTAGCCCTTTTCGGCATTGACGACCTTGACAGGACTTTGAAACTCCATATACCGCAGGCTTCACTCAAGAGGGCAGAGGCCCTCATGGCGGGCGCGAAGATACCGGACCAGGCGATGAAGGTGGTGATACACCCCGGTTCAAGGGGAAAATTGAGACAATGGTCCCCCGAGCGATTCGCCGAGATCGCACGCCGGATCACGCAGAGCTATCCGGCGGCCATCATCTTGATCGGAGGACCGGGAGAGAATGCCCTTGTAGAAGCGGTTGAAAAACACATGGGGTTTCGAGCATCACTGAGGTCGAATAGGCTCAGTCTCCTTGAAATGGCGGCATTGCTGAGCCGTTGCCGGCTCTTTTTGGGAAATGATTCCGCCCCGGGGCACATCGCCGCTGCTGTGGGCTGCCCCAGCCTCACGCTTTTTGGCCCCACCTTTCCTCACATGTGGAGGCCCCTCAGTCCGGTGGGAGAAGTGGTCTTCAAGAACGCCCCCTGCTGCGGCTGCCGCCAGGAGACGTGTCTCAGGCCCGGCGAGAATTGCATGGACCTGATCAGCGTGGAGGAGGTGTGGGACAAGACTAAAGGACTACTGGTAGCTCCTTAACTGAAAAACCTTTTTATTATGTGTGGCGGAGATGTAATAGAATCTGTCTTGGGGAATATAGATATAGGGCACGTCTTCTTTTCTTCGAAAGAGAAAATGGGAGAGGATCATCCGGTTCACGGCCCTATGGCCGATGACCATGATGTTATCCATTGGGTTGCTTAAATAGAGAGCTTTTTTTATCCCTCGATTGATTCTCTCCTGCATGCTCAGGTACCCTTCGCCTTCCGGATATGAGTAGTTGTATTTATCCCGTTTTCGCTCGGCATGGATATGGGGTAGGCGCGTCCTGATCTCTTCATAGGTCATGCATTCACATATTCCGCTGTCGATTTCGTCAAACTCTTCGAGAGGAATAATGGTGCATTCCTCTTGAAGGGCGCTTATGGGTTCCGCCGTTTGGATCGTCCTTTTCTTCCCGCTTGTGAAGATGAGGGGGATCCTCTTTTTTTTGAAATGTTCGGCCAGAGCCCAAGCCTGCGCCTCACCTCTGGGGGTCAAGGGGGAATCTCCACCGATCCGGTCTTCCAGGTTAAAATAGGTCTCCCCGTGGCGTATCAGATAGAGATTTTTCACCGTATCAGTGACCAGGTAGTCCCTGATCTGATCGTAATAGGGGATACCGTCTTCAACCTCCTCCTCGATGATTTTGTTGTCAAGGGAATCCAGTTTGACGAAACTGCCCTCCCTGCCCAGAGGCACATAAATAGACTGGTAGTAGGCAATTCTCTGCTTAAAGCTTTCAATGGCGTCCTCTTGATGCAGATGGCCGAACTCCTGAAGGTCTATCTTCCTTAATATGCTCGCCTCCAAAATATCTTTGTCGTTGTTGATACATTCGATGAAGAGGATAGGATGTTCACCCAGGATCGCCCTCAGTTTCTCTCTCCTCTTGAAACTGGCATTGGTTGCATCCAAAATGGCCACTTGACCGTCATCTTGAATATATTTCTTTGCCCTTTTGACATTGATGTTCGCGATTTTTTCCCGGAGAGCCACCCCTTTCCTATTCATAGGGTCGAAAAAACCCGCGTAAGAGGTATTGCCCGTGATCATCCTCCGTCGTAATTGGCCGTTGTTGAAGATTCGAGCCTTAACCAGATTGTGCCTCAAGTTCTCTTTGAGCTTGGTGGCCACGGTGGTTTTCCCTCTGGCAGGGAGGCCGACCATCACAATGAACAGTTTTCTATTTTTCATGGGAAAAGCACCTTACAAGTGAGCTATGACCGAACCACCGCGTCGGGGACCGAGAGAAGGCCGTGGGTTCAATCCGGAGAGAAAGGGGCTGGCGGCAAGAAGGAACGCCTTCGTCTCCGGCTATGATAGGCTAAAGCGATGAGAACGATCAACACTTTTCTGGCAGCCCGTCTGCTCAAATAACTTTTCAGCTCCGGCGCTGAAATCGCCCACAAGTCCCATCAATGCGGGCCTATTCATCCTGACAGTGGTTAAACCTCAGTGGAGACTCCCTTGAGTAGACTGGAATTTCCTTTGAAAAGGGATAGGTCTCCGGCGTTTTTAATGCTTGAAGTTTCCGTTTCCCTGCTTATAATATGTTCAATTTCTTCTCAGGAGGACCAATCTATGAGGACCGATACCGTACTAAGACAAAGGACAGAGGTCTTAGTCAATGATTTTGTAAGAAGCGTCTACAACTGGATGTGCATCGGTCTGGCTCTGACCGGTTTTATGGCCTATTATGTTTCCAACAGTGAGGCCATGGTTCGGCTGATTTTTGGCAACAGCATCGTCTTTTTCGGCCTCATCCTGGCGGAACTGGCCCTGGTCTTTTCAATCAGCGGGATGGTGAACAGGATGAGTGCGGGCACGGCAACAACCCTCTTTGTTCTCTATTCCGCACTGAACGGGGTGACCCTCTCCTTCATATTTCTCGTTTACGCAAGGGCATCCATAGTCAGCACCTTCTTCATCTGTGCCGCCACCTTTCTGGCATGCAGTGTCTATGGATGGACGACCAAGAAGGATCTGACATCCTGGGGAGGATTTCTCACGATGGGTCTGATCGGCATCATTATCGCATCCCTTGTCAATATGTTCATCCGCAGCAGTGCGATGAACGCGATAGTGAGCTATATCGGGGTCATCGTCTTCGTGGGCCTGACCGCTTATGATACCCAGAGATTAAAAAACATGGCCTTGACTCAGCCTGCCGGTCTTGAGGGCGCGGTAGTCAGAAAAGGGGCCATTCTTGGCGCTCTCTCCCTTTATCTCGACTTCATCAACCTCTTCTTGATGCTTCTCAGGATATTCGGCCAGAGCCGGGACTAAAACCTGTTTGGCACGGGCCCTCAGGTCTGTCAAGAAAAGACGTCCCCCCCTGCTAAGTACTGACTGGCAGGGGGACCGTGTTTTAAACTTTGGATGTCATGGTTGAGCCATCCTACCTCAAACTGCACCGTGAAGGGGAACTCGCACCTCGAATCCAGAAGGCGCTTGCCCTCATGAGGGCCTGCCGAATCTGCCCGAGAGAATGCGGCATTAACCGGCTGGCGGGGGAGGTGGGTTTCTGTAAGACGGGCAGAAGGGCCATGGTGGCAAGCTATAATGCCCATTTTGGGGAAGAGGCGCCACTGGTTGGAAGGCATGGATCCGGAACCATTTTTCTGACCTCCTGCAATCTTCTCTGCAGCTTCTGTCAGAACTACGAGATAAGCCATCTGAGAGAAGGTGAAGAGGTGGCCCCTTCCCAGATGGCCCTCATGATGATTCAGCTTGCCCAAAGGGGCTGTCATAATATCAATTTTGTCACGCCCAGCCATGTGGTGCCCCAATTGCTCGAAGCCCTTCCTCATGCCATCGAAAGGGGGCTGAGAATCCCGCTTGTCTACAATTCGGGCGGTTATGACCGTAAAGAGACCCTGGAACTTCTGGATGGGATTTTTGACATCTACATGCCCGACTTCAAGTTTTGGGACGGGCAGTGGGCTGACAGATATTGCAACGCCCCGGATTACAGGGAAGTGGCTGTTGAAGCCATCTCGGAGATGCACAGGCAAGTGGGTGATCTGGTCGTTGACGATGAGGGGGTGGCGACGAGAGGGCTTTTGGTGCGACACCTTGTTATGCCCAACGGCCTTGCCGGGACCGAAGAAATCATGAACTTCCTGGCCCAGAGGATCTCTCCCAACATCTACGTCAATGTGATGGACCAATACAGGGCATGCGGCGAAGCCGAGAGCGACGAGTTGTTGAAACGACGATTGACGTCCCAAGAGTTCAGGGATGCGATGGATATGGCAAGGAGGGCAGGCCTGGTGCGTCTCGATCCAAGGGACCGCATGCGATGGGTATTCAAACTATGATGGAAAGGAAAAGGGTCTTTATCATCGGGGATATCCACGGTTGCCTGGACATGCTCAGGAGACTCATGGATAGAATCGACTGGCGACCGGAGGAAGACGGATTGATCTTCATTGGAGATTATATCGACAGGGGAGAGGATTCTAAGGGTGTCATCGATTATATCCTGGAGATTTCAAATCGCTTCCCTT
>JAZDGZ010000120.1:0-4985 GCA_043806375.1 Pseudomonadota bacterium
CCAGAGAAGGGGACTAGTCCTCCATGACTCCAACGCGGTCCATAATAAACCGCTTGACATGAACCCACGCCAAACTAGAATAGCGCTAAAAACAGAAGCAGGGCAGAAAGGCCGACTGCTTGAGGAGAAGAGGGTGGCATCGTTGAAATACAGTGCGGCAGAGGACGGATGGCATGAGACAAGGATCCGTGTCCGATACAAGGACACGGACCAGTTGGGTGTTGTCTATTACGGGAATTATCTCACCTTCTTCGAGGTCGGGCGCGCCGAGTTCATGCGAGACCTTGGCTTTCCCTACTCAAAATTGGAGGCTGAGGGATATATCTTGGTGGTCATAGAAGCCGGCGCCAAGTATCATGACAACGCGGGGTATGACGCGCTCTTGACCATAAAGACGATGATTACGGACCTCAGCTCCGTCAGGATGCGCTTTGACTATCGGGTGACGGCGGAAGACGGCCGTCTGCTCGTAAGCGGGCATACGGTCCATGCCTGCGTAAACGCCAGGAAGAAGCCCACCAGAATACCGGCCGAGTTGAGGAAATTCATCGAAGAAAACCTGGGATTATGAGAACAAGGTCCTCGATGTTCCCTGTTTTGTAAGCCCTTTTGCATGCCGGGCGCGGTTCTATGTCGCCGGGCGCTTCTCTCTTACCCCATCCCTTGCGCCAATTCTCCGCCCAGGGCACGGCATTTCTCTATGATCTCATCCGTGGCGGGCCGTCTGCTCTCCAGGGTCTCGCCAACCTGTCGGAAGAACTTCACGGCCAGCGTCTCAAAAGGGTGCTTCACCCTGCCGCCACCACCACAGGAGTAGAAAAAAGCGGCCGGTTTTCCCTTGACAGGCCGGCCGGCTTTATCCCAAAGGTAGAGGTCGTCAAAGAAGGTCTTGATCGTCCCTGCGATGTAAGAGAAGTAGTCCGGGGTGCCGACAGCCACGGCGTCGGCATCCAAGTATTCGTCGAGCGTAACGCGCCGCTCATTGGTGTTGACGAGCTCGACCCCTGCGCCTGATTTACGGGCCCCTTCTGCAACGGCATCGGCAAGGACCTTTGTGTCTCCGAACTGTTGGCTGTGGTAGATCACCAGAATTTTAGGCATAATCTTATCCCTCGATATTGATATGGTGAGAATGACAAGATAGTCAATATCGACTCCAAGGTCAAAGCCATTCTTATCTAAAGGCGCAATACTCGCCCTGATTCTCTGAAGAGGCCTCCGTGAGCCTCATAGGCACCGCAAGGCAGCGTAGTGGCGGGGTTTATCCCTGCCTAAAGAAGAGGCATGTTCGGCCCATTTGAGGCGGGCGTAAAGCCCGCCACTACATATCCGGTGCTTTTATTCAGACCTTGGCGCGGTGAGCACTGCCCGGAAGGAATTTGATTGCGCTTTCAGAGAAGACCACGCCGGGTGTGGCCCGTCGCATCTGTGAGAGGCTGGCGACTTACGGCTTACTCTGCAAGGAGACCCGTGACCATATTATCCGATTCGCACCGCCCCTGATCATCAAGAAGGAGGAAATCGACTGGGCACTGGAGAGGATTGAAAAGGTCTTCACCGAGGAATAGGGAAAGAAGTCATAACCTGAGGGACAAAGGGCACACCCCAATACCTTGAGCACATGAATCAATGGCCCTTTCTTCTCAATGCTTACTTATGCCTGATCCCCTTGAGACAAAACACAAAGCACGCAAAAAGCGATCTGTTTGTCAGTCCTGACCCAGTTTTTACATTGTTATTGGACGCAGGAGGGAGCCAATGAAAAGGGTCAAAAAGGTGGTCCTCGATGAAGACCTGGCAAAAGTCGGCGCCGCATTGCGCCGGGCTGAAAAACAGGCCAGGAAAACAGCGCTTCAGACGAATAAGCCTCTGGTCATCTATGAGGATGGGCAGGTAGTCAAGAAAAAGCTCTGCAGAGAAAAGGGCCGTTAGCTGGTGCAGCAGGCCCCCACACCACTAATGACAGACACAGATCTTAACGCAAAGAGATTTCAAGATTTTTTCCCAGGGCCTTTGCGACCTTTTGAATTGTGGAAAGCTTGATGTCCTCCGCATGATTCTCAATGCGGGAGATGGCCGTCTTCCTGGTCCCCACCCGATCAGCGAGTTCTTCTATGAGTTTGAGCACCCACAATATTTTTTGAGCTTCCTTAGATTCAAGAGAATCCAGGAACTCTTCAACAGGGCGTTTTCCGGTTTCCGTTGTGTAGAAAATGATCTTTCGAAGCACGGATAGAGTTAATATGTATGTTAACACCTGTCAAAGGATTCTGACTATCCTCTTGCTTTTTGCCCTATGCGCTTCTCGCGTCTTTGCCGAAAAAAATTGCTTTTGTTTTCGACTCTGCTACCAGCATCCAGCTTTGACTTCTGACCTCCGAGGCTCTGCGGCTCTGATCTCTGCCCTCTGTCTTTTGCGCCCTGCGCTTTGCGCCTTGCCCTTTATACTGATCTCTGACCTCTGAGGTTCCGTCTCCGGCTTTGACCTTGAACCCTGAACCTCTAACCCTGAATTTAGGTCCTTCTACCCATTGAAATAAGACCACTGGGGGTGTACTATGACTAAATTCCTTGCCTTTTATCTAATTTTTAGATAAATATATCTCAATTTAAACAAAAAAACCAAATCACACATTTTTCCTGTCTACGACCCTGAGTTTATCGAACCGGTCGAAGGGGGATTTCCGTCATGCCCCATGCCCACGGCAGCAAGATTCCGGCAGGGTGCGATTCCGCCGCATTTGATGCGCAACTTTGGCCCCGCTTCCGAGAGGAGAAGGGGTTTTGTGTCTTTTGTGGTCGCTGATGGCTGACCAGCACACGCGCGTGAGAAGGAACGGCATCCGATATTGAAACAAAAGTCAAACAGAGACCCCTTGCTCGGATCCGTGACGCGCACCTACATCCCCGACTTCGTCGTGCTGGTGGACGACGGGCACGGGGAGAAGGACTGCTGCACCTGATCGTCGAGATCAAGGGGTGCCGACGCGAGGATGCGAAAGAGAAAAAATCGACGATGGACACCTACTGGGTGCCCGGCGTCAACAATCTGCGAATATATGCAAGCCTGGTGGATCACCTCGAATCATGCGGGGTCATTCAATCCCGCCCTTTCGAGGAAAGGCCCTGCAGGGATGCAACGCTCGACGATCTGGACGGCGAGTCGGTGATGAACTTCGTTCGCCTCGCCCGCTTCGAACGTCAGTTTCCTTTGCCGGAAACAGCGCCGTTGGTCGCCATTCTCACCCACCTGCACTTGCTTTGCGAAGGGCAGCCAACCAACGCTTCGCTGCTGTTGTTCGGACGTGATCCCCAACGTTTTCTGCCCAGCGCCGAGCTGCGGTGCATGCACTTTCATGGCACCGAAATCCAGAGGCCCGTACCGTTCTACCGCATCTTCAAGGGCAGCGTTTTCGGTCAAGTGGACATGGCCGTGGACTTCGTCATGTCCAAACTCAATCGAAGCGTCGGTACTCGCGCCGAGAGCATTCAGGCCCCTGTCCGCTATGAAATCCCGCCCGAAGTTCTCCGCGAGGCGATTGTAAATGCCGTAGCTCATCGCGACTACACCTCAGCGGGAGCCGTGCAGGTCTCCGTCTTCGCTGATCGCGTGGAGGTATGGAATCCGGGAACCCTTCCTGCGCCGCTGACAACGGAGAGTCTGCGTCACCCCCACGGATCTATCCCGCGTAACCATCGGCTTTGCGAAGGTCTTTTCCTCGTCCGTTATATCGAGAAATACGGCACCGGCACCCTCATGATGATCCGAGAATGCCTCGCCCACGCCTTGCCTGAACCCGATTTCGCCCAACGCGGCGGCGAATTCACCACTGCTATCTGGCGTGACTGGCTAACGGATGAAGTCCTAGCAACGCTTGGTCTGAACGGCCGCCAAAAGCTGGCCATCGGTTATCTGAAAACCCAGGGTAAAATCTCCAACACAGAATATCAACAGGTGGCAAATTCCATTAAAAAGACTGCGACGCGTGATCTCAGTGACCTGAAGGAAAAAGGGATCATCGAGCAAAGAGGCAATCGAGGACCAGGTGTCTACTATGTCCTGGCCAAGAAAAGGGACAAAATGGGGACAATGGGGACGTGAACTCCACCATGTTGGAAAAGGGACATAATGGGGACAATGGGGACATTGCCAGTCATTCAAACAAATGGCCCATTGAGAACCCGACAAACACGACAATCAGGTCAGACAACAAGAAAGGCGCCACAAAGGCGCCAGAGGGGCCATAAGGTTTGAAAGTGGCACATTCCAATAGAAATGGGACATTTATGAGACATTTGAGGCATGGAGCAGAGCAGTAGGCATCCCAAAGGACTCTCAAAGGGCTCAAAGGCCTCAACTGTCAACCCGGGATTTCACCATCAATCGTGTCATAAATGCGCCAAATGTCCCATCGCAAGAAGGAGACGGATGAAAGCCGACTGCAAGGAAACAGAAAAAAGGCAAAAAGGGGATGTGAGTCATCAAGAGGGCATCAAAGGGGCAAAAGGGGCAGTCCCAGCCGCCCATTGAGACCGGCATGAAAGGCATAAGGACATAGACCTGGCCAAGGAGCAACAGAGTCCTATCCGCGTGGCCTACGAGCGGCGTGGTCGGCCGCATCAAGGTTGGATCATGACGTATCCAACCCGGGTCGGCAAAGATGATGGCATTTCAAAGGAATATGTTTATTGGAAGCCGTTTGGGGTTGGTGAGCAGAATTGTCCGGGATTTTAGCCCTCTTCCCGTCGCTTCCGAGGCACTATAGGGGTACAGTTTCTTTGTGACCGTTTTTCGAGCGAAGATGAACCCCCCAAACGATGATCCCCATAAGAAGCAGAAGCGCCCCTTCCAAAACGATAATCTTACGAACGCCCATCAACGTGATCAGATAGAAGGCGGTCAATAACGTTCCTGCAATACTGCCAAGGGTAGAGAGTGCATAAAGATTACCGACTCCCGTCCCCACGAGGTCAATATTTCTTAC
>JAZDGZ010000121.1:0-3277 GCA_043806375.1 Pseudomonadota bacterium
ATAGACATCCAGGGGAGGCCAGAGATTGCCGTCCACCGTCAGGAGATCCCTTTCGACGGATATTCCGAAAAGTCTTTCGTTCTCCTGGAGATAGGGAAGAATCAACTCCCAGTCCCTTTCCTCCAAGGCGACGATCTCGCCGCCGTTCAGTTGTTCCTCTTCGATCTGCCTGAAGGGATCACGCATATAAATAGCGCCCCCGGATGCGAGGGAGAAGAGGTTGGACCCGGGATAGGGGGTGGGCTGAGCCTTCACCCGTCCATCCCCGTCAAATCCCACGCCGTTTAGTATCACAAAGCCGCCCCCATGGAAAGGGTCCCCTGCCATAAAAGACTCTGCAAGGTAGTCGAGACAGGTGCCGTTGATGACCACGCGGGGCCTGCCCACGGCATTGATCAGGGGCCTTCCGGCGGCGTTCCCCATGACATAGACCTCACCCCCTTTGGCGCCGTACATAAAGGTCTGGCCCGTGTCACCGTAGATCACCATCTTGCCCGACTTCAGGATCTGGCCGAGCTGATCCTGGGCGTTGCCGTGAATATGGACGGAAAGCCCGTCGATCCCGGAGCCGACATAATCCCCGGAGCTCCCGTACAGGTCGATTCGCACGCCCCCCGAATCAGGGCCGAACCCGCACCCGTGGAAACGCTGGCCCTTGAGCCCGAATACAATAAAGCGCCGCCAGCCCCTGAAAAAGGCCTCCACCATCAGGCGGCTGTCACAATGGTCCCCTTCAGGGGGAAAGAGAGAGGCATCGATGAGCAGGACCTTCTCATCATACGTGGGCCCCCTGAAGAACCGCCTCGTCTCCCAGTCGATCAGCCGGTAACTCACCCTATCATTCCGAAGCTCCCTAGCCCTAGTCCCTCCCTTTTTCAAGGCAGGTGTGGAGGACCCGATTTCAAGGGACGGGAAATGACGAAAGATCTTTTCGAGGGTCTGATTCACCATCTGGAGGATGGAGCGCCTTTTCTTGTCATGCGTCGGATAGCGCCGGTCGATCATTCGGGTCAGCGCGGCCAGGGCCACCTCAAAATAGGCATCTCCTTTGAGGGCCCATGTCCTGATCTGTCGAAGACAGTCCATGAGATCGGCATAGCCCCAGGTTTCCACGCCCTCTACCAGATACTCGAACAGGAGGTCCGGCCGCTGCAGCTCGAAAAACCGCTCTATATCGAAGCGCTCCCGACCTTCATCCTCCAAGGCGTAGATGACCCGGCCGGGAAGATAGGGAATTTGGCCTTCAGGCGCCCTGATCTCGCGGCCGAATTTGTCCTCACAGGTAAGGCGTCTTTCCGCGCCGTTCGCGTCCAGATTGAAAACAAAGGCCCCTCCGTCCGTATAACTCCCACCCCGGGCATTCCAGTACAGGTCTGCCGAGGTGCCGAACCGGGGATCCTCGTCGGAAAGGCTTCGCAGGGTGGCATCAATGGCCTGCTTCTCGGAGCAGATGAGACCCAGCTGAATCTGACCGTCGTGAAGGGCAAAGACCTGGGGTCTGAGCATGGCCGTGTCCGTGATTCCCACGAGCTGAAGCCGGCGGTTTTCAGTATCGTTGCGGGCGATGATGAAGAACCAGGGGCCGTCCGGGGATCCGTGAATATGGGTCGCCTGAATAGCCCGATAGATCCGCTGTTTCTCCGGCGGCAGTTCGTCAAAATCCCTCTCCATGGTCGGGGCCAGGGCTTCAATGACGTATTCCAGGGGATATCCATAGGTCCGGCTATAGAGGTCGAACAGCAGGACCGATACCTCCGTGTCGGTCAGAAAGAGGGGGTGGATATTCCTTTGTCGCAGATATTCGACGACCGAATGGTAATTGGCAAAATCCCCGTTATGGACAAGGGCCTCGTTCAGGCCGATGAAGGGATGGGCCCCCGCCGGGTGCCAGACCCTTCCCCTGGTCGGGAAACGCTGATGGGCGATCCAGATGTGGGCCTTGAAGTCGTCGAGCTTATAGTACTGGACGACCTGTTCCGCATAACCGACGATCTTTAGAATGATAAAGTTTCGGCCGTGGGAAAGAACAAAGGCCTGCTGCTTTCCGAAGGCATCGTAGAACGTCTTGTTGAGCTTAAAGCTGTTCTGGTAGACGAATTCATCCTCCGCCTTGCGCCGGGTCAGGCCTTCCATCCCGGTCCGGGATATAAATTGATCCAGGACCTGGGGCTTGACGCGGACAAAGTAGCGCCACACGTCCGGGGGCCGGACGTCGAGCCCCTGAATATCCCGGTAATCGTCGATCCGGGGGATCCTTTCGGAGAAATCCACATGAAAGCAGGGATCGATGAAGAGCCTCTCAACCTCGTCCATCACCCCTTCTTCCAGCACCGCGATCTGGAGGATGTAGGCCTCTTCCAGAACCTCGTCTGAGACCCCGAGCATCTTTGGATCAAAACCCATGGCCGCTATTCCCCCTCCACGGCCGTTTCCCCGGTTGTGCATCTGTTTCGAGGGTTCGTAGATGTGCTTCCCCCGTACCGGGATGCTGCAGGCAAAGCCCGTCACCCCGCAGCCACCCTCCGCCTCGGTCTCGAAGCAGGCAGGACGGGGGACATCCCTGATCAGTTCCGCCCTAGAGTCAAGGATGCGGGTAATCATGTTATTCTCATTCATATTCTCAAACCCTACGTTCATTTCCCACTGAGTCACTTACCATAAAGGCGGTAATGGAGTGTTGGAGTACTGGAGTATTGGAAAGAATCTTTTGCCCTCATGCATAAACACCCTGTTCTCCCTTTATCCGTTACTTCATGATCCCATTGCCCCATCACTCCAGTACTCCAATACCTTGGACTCCTGCATCGGGCCTTCGTTGACCGCTGTATAGAAACACCACTCAGTCTATGATCCCTGTCTGATGGGTTTCGCTACGCTCAACCCATCCTACGCACTTTACCATTTTGATTTGATGGGTTCTATCTCCCTCGTCATTCTTGCGGTAGGATGGGTTGAGCGCAGCGAAACCCATCACCACGGCTTCAATGTCCCTCATCATTCACCTGGCAGGATGGGTTGAACGAAGTAAACCCCATCACCACCCATTCCTAGCATCCTATTGTAGGATGGGTTGAGCGAAGCGAAACCCATCACAACAAACCCATAGGTTACTCAAAATCCATGTCCTTAATACTCACCGGGGGCATGCTCCCCCAATCCTCTTCGTAAATCCCCTTCTCCACAAATCCCTTGAAACTGCTGTGGGGCCACTCGATTGCCCTTTTCGCCAGCCCATGTTTAACGGGGTTGTAATGGATGTAATCGACGTGCCGATTCA
>JAZDGZ010000122.1:0-4199 GCA_043806375.1 Pseudomonadota bacterium
GAGGGGGCGGCTCTATTTGAGACTTCTCCTGATCACTTCAAGAAGTTCGTCGGGTTCAGGTGGTTTTTCGATGTAGGCCGTGGGCTCCGGTATTTTCTCACCCTTGTATTCATCGAGAATCCTCTGAGAGTGAAAAAAAGTCTTTTTGGAAAGGGCTGACAGCATGATGACAGGGATTTCCTTGAGGGATGGATCCAGCTTCAGCTCCCTGTACATGGTGACCCCGCTCTCCTTCGGCATCATGACGTCCAATATGATCAGAGACGGTTTGTTCTTACGCGCCACCTCGAGGCCCTGACGACCGTCTTCAGCAGAGATCGGTTTAAAGCCGTTCGTCTCCAACAAGGTGGTGAGAAAGATTCTCATATCCGGTTCATCGTCAACAACCAGAACTTTGATTGTCATAGGTCATCCCCCTAGCAGGCTGCTGAAAAACGCCCATCTGCGGCGTTACCCTCATTCCTCGTCATTGCGGCGTACTTCAATGTACGCCTCATTCCTCGAAATTTGTCTGCGCTTCGCGCAGACACCCCACGCCGTCAGCGCGGGTCCCCGGTTTCGGGTGCCTTGCATCTGGACATTTTTCAGCAGCCTGCTCAGTAGGTGCTTTTTAGCAACCTGCTTGATGTCAAAACCCGTTGCCGAACAACCCCCTTTTTAGTCTCGCGGTCTTCCCCTCCTTCCAGCCTATCCCTCTTCTATGGCGGCGCGGGGGACAGGGTGAGGGGAAGTGCCCGGGAAGCCTGATCCCTGGCGTCCCTATTCGTACATCCTTCCAGGCAGAGTGAATTGCTTGGCCGGATTCCTGATCGCAATGACGTGGCAGTGAGCATACTTCGATACATTCGCCACGGTACTGCCATGTATCATGCGATCCTGCTCCGCCTTACCGAGAGCACCCATAACGATCACATCTATGCTGTTTTTCTTCGCGTAACGGATAATTTCCATGTCAGGTGCGCCATCTTTTATGATGTAGACGTAATTCTTGAAGTCGCCCAGTTTCTTTTCATATTCTTTTCTCAGAGCCTCCTCCGCAATTTTCTGTATTTTTTCATTATAGAAGGCTTCGCCCCCCGGGGATCCCTCTGGAATGTGCTCATCCACGACGTGCCTTAGATAGGCATAGGAGGAGTGGGGCACATGAAAGATATGAAGCTTGGCGTCATGTTTCCTGGCAAGGTCCAAGGCGTGCAGAAAGGCAATACTGGCATCTTCCGAGAAATCCGTACAAAAAAGGATATTCTTATATTCGATCATAAACAGCCCCCTTTTCAGATGGTTATCGCTTCTAATCACAGAACAGCAAAAAGTGCGCCACCGGACAGTTCTAAGAACCCTCTAAATGGCATGGTGCTTTCTCTCCGGGAGTCTGACTAAGAAGGTCGTGCCTTTGTCCTTTTCAGACTGGAACTCGATGACGCCATTGTGTTCGTCCATGATTTTTCTGGCAATCATGAGACCCAACCCGGTTCCCCCTGAGCCTTTTGTGCTGAAAAAACGATGGAATACCTTACTCCGGGTATCTTGGTCCATGCCGCAGCCATTGTCAATGATCTGATATTCCACCCCCCAATCCTCCGGCCTGGACATTCGCAGGGTCACTTCACATTTCTTGTCGGTACAGGAGATATCCGTACATGCGTCAATGGCGTTGGTGACAAGATTCAAGAGGACCCTGTGAATGCCTTCCGTATCCATCCAGACTTTTGGAAGATTTTCTGCAAGATCAACCCTCAATTCAATGCCCTTTTCCTTCGCCTTCGGTCTCATGAGCGTGGTCACTTCCTCAAGCGGCAGACCGGGATCGCAGAGCTGGTACTCAGGTTCCCTGTCTTTGGCATAGTTCAGGAGGTCCATGGCCATGGCCTTTATCTTGTTCACGTTCCCTTTGATCATCTCCCAGCCCTGGCCGAGGTAGGATCTGTTATCCAGCTCAATGCCCTTTTCGAGGACATACATGCCCCCGGTCATCCCGGAGGTGATGTTCTTGATGGCGTGTGCCAGCCCCGCCACGGTCTGGCCCACGGCTGCCAGTCTTTCGGTTTCAATAAGTTCCTTGGTTTTCTCTTGAACGAGCTTTTCGAGGTCTTCGGTGTAGGCCCTGAGTTGATTTCTGGAGGCGATTTTTTCGCAGGCCCTCTTGAGGGCAATGTCAAGGGCTTCGTCGTGGATGGGCTTGGTAATGAAATCAGATGCCTCATGTTTCAAACTTTGGATGGCCAGTTCCATATCACCATGGCCCGTCATCATGATGACCTCTGTATCGGATCTCTCCTCCTTGATTTTTCGGAGAAGCTGAATTCCATCAATGCCGGGCATCTTGATATCGGTGAGCACAATGTCGGGCTTCGCGTTCCTGAAAATATCCAGGGCCTCCTCCCCGCTGGCGGCGGTGAAGACCTCATATCCTCGATCCGCCATGGATATACCGAGAACCCTTAGTATGCCCGGCTCATCGTCTACCAGAAGGGTCTTTCTCGTCATCAGGCCTCCTCAGGAAGAGGGAACCGAATGACAAAGGTTGAACCCCCTCCCTCCTTGGTGATTACCTCAATGGCGCCGTCGTAATCCCGCACGATGCCGTAGCTGATGGAGAGCCCCAGCCCGGTACCTTTGCCTACCCTCTTGGTCGTAAAAAAAGGTTCGAAAATCTTGTCCAGGATCGCCGCGGGAATGCCGGTGCCGTTATCCCCGACCCTGATGGCGACTCCCCCCGGCTCAAGGGTCGTCAGGAGCGTGATCCTTTTCTTCTCATCCTTTGGTCCCCCCTTCTCCCATTTTTTTTCAACGGCATCCCGTGCATTGATGAGGAGGTTTACAAACACCTGTTCCAAACGGTTCTCTTCCGCCAGAATCAAGGGAAGATCCTCTTGCAGTTTCGCTTCGACCTCAATACCCCTCAGCTTTAACTGTTGTTTGAAAAGATCGAGTGCCCTTTTCAAGACCTCATTGACCTGAACTTTAGCTTTCGCCACATCTGCCTTGCGGCCGAACTCCCGCATGTGCTGGATGATTTTTTCGGCCCGATCCACGTGGCTATCCATTTCCTCAGCCATGGTTTTTAATGATTCTTCAGCGATAGGTTCTCCTCTGGTGACCTTTCTCTTGATGAAGCTGCTGGCCGTCTTGATGACCGAAAGAGGCTGATTCAACTCATGGGCAACACTGGTCGCCATCTCTCCGAGGGTCGCCATCTTGCTCGACTGGATCAGTTGCTGCTCCGCCATTAATCGCATGGTGATGTCGCTTGTGATGACCAAAAGGACGGGCTGGTCCGCATACTCTTCTGATGAAGAAACGCGAATGGTGACATAAATGATATTTCCGTCTTTGTGGATCTGCCTCGTGCGCTCAATCACGTTTGACGACTTAATCATGGGGGTGACCTCTTCACGGTCGGATGGTTCAAAAAGGTCCGGGAAGGACTTTAATAATACTTCTTGTTTGGTGAATCCATACACAGCGGTAACGCTGTCATTGCAATCAAGGATCTTCAGACTCTCTGCATCCAAGACGAATAGGGGGTTAGGGATGGTATCGAAAATGATTCTATATTTTTCCTCTGATTTTTGTGCTTCTCTCTCAAGGAGCTTCACATGGGTCAGGTCCAGGCTCATCTCCATCGCGGCGACCACTTCCCCCTTTGTGTTCTTGATGGGTGAGCTTCTAACCGTCCAATAAGATTCGGTGCCATCTTTGTTTCGGGCTGTCTCCTCGCTGATGTGAGGTTCTCCGTCCTCAAAGGTCTTCATCACCGGACAGACCTCACATTTTTCCGATCTCCCCTTGTAAGCTGTGTAACAGTAATCCCCGGGATTTGGGTAAAACCTTTTTTCGAACTCCCTATTATACCTCAGGATTCTGAGGTTTCTGTCCTGTACCGTAATGTAGCAGGGTGACTCTTCAAACAGGTTCTGATATTCGTGCCAATTTTGCTTTAATTCTTCTTGTTTTCGCCGTATCTCTTCGCGCATCTTGTGGATTGCCCTAGCCATTTCGCCGATATCATCATCTCGTGTGAGATCAATCTTGAAGTCGTATTCTCCATTTGCGATACGTCGGGTCTCAGTGATCAGTCTCCTGATGGGGCGATTTACAGATCTGATGAGGAAAAGGGCAACGATGAGGGATACTCCCAAGAAGAGAGAAACGCCAAGGACAACAATCCCCCGTTGATAAGCAGCAATCTCCTTGTC
>JAZDGZ010000123.1:0-4070 GCA_043806375.1 Pseudomonadota bacterium
CATGGCCCCCATGAATTCCTTCTGAAAGTTGCCTTCCACGGTCAGCTCGACGTACTCCACATTTCGGGCCACCCAGTTCGCCTCTTTCCGCTTGGCGCGGTTCAGGAGCGCGGCACGACATCCATCCCCTGCCGCATTGCCTATGGAAACGATCCGATCGATCTCACAGTCAGGGAATAACCCCATGATCAGGGCCTTCTCCCGGTCCACGTGGGTCCCGAAGGCCCCTGCGATTTTCACCTTGTCCACTTGTTGGATGCCCATACGGCCCATCAGCAGCTTGCACCCGGCATAGAGGGCCCCTTTGGCCAGCTGGATCTGGCGAACGTCCTTCTGGGTGATCACCACGTCCTTGCTGATGGCGGTCTCATCGGTCCAGGCGATCACGAATTCAGGTTGGTTGTTCTCGGGATTCCTCCGATACCGTGTTGACTTCTGCTCAGGATTAAACCGGCCGCTTTTCAAGACAATCCCTGATCGATAGAGTTCAGCGAGCACGTCCAGAATCCCGGACCCGCATATGCCCCTGGTCTGCATCTCTTCCGGTTTGGAGAAGCTTTTCCATGCCTCCCGACCGATGACCTTGTAATCCACTTCGTGTGTCTCAGGGTCGATCTTGATTCGTTCAATGGCGCCCGGCGCAGCCCTCATGCCGAACTGGATCTGGGCCCCCTCCAGGGCCGGACCAGTCGCGCAGGAACAGGATATCAACTTCTCCCGGTTGCCCAGGACCAGTTCACCGTTGGTCCCGATGTCGATGATGAGCTGCATTTCATCCGACTTGTAGGGTTCCTCTGCAATGAGAACGCCCACGTTATCAGCCCCGACAAATCCGGCCTCGTTCGGCAGGACGAAGACGTAGGCGGAAGGATTGATATGGAGCCCCAGGTCCCTGGCCTTGATCTCCAGGCTGCGGTGGATCACCGGCGGGAAAGGGGCGAGGCCGACGAACTCCGGGCTCAACTGAAGCAGGATATGGTGCATGGCCGTATTGCCTCCGAGGGTCACATCCTCGATGTCCTCCCGCGAAAGCCTGAGATAGGTCCTGCCCTCTTCGGGCGCCTCGATCCATTCCTCAGGCCCATCCCCGCCCTTTTTCACCTTTTTCCTGGGCGGGTGGCTGCGTTTGACCGCCTCGTCGATCAGCCAGTTGAGTCCTTCGATCACATCGTCGCTCATCCTTTTAAGGCCGTCCGGTGTGTCCATGTGATACGAGATCCGCGACATGATGTCCTCGCCGTATTTGCACTGGGGATTCATCAAAGAGACCGTATCGACGACCTCCATGGTCATGAGATCGCAGAGGTATCCTGCAATGGTGGTTGTACCGACATCTATGGCAAGGCCGAAATGCTTTTTCATCTCTCCTGCCTGCACCCTGATGACCTCCTGGTCCATCCAGACGCTGACCGTCACCTTCCACGCCCCTTTGCGCAGTTCAGTGGGCAATGTCCTCAGGGCATGCAGATCGACCTTGAGATCCTTGAGCCCGTAGGCCCCTTCCAACCCTTCGCAGACCCGTTCGAAATCCCCCCTCGGATCTTCAAAGCTTGGCTTTTCCACCTCCAGGGAGTAAACCTTCACCGCAGGATCGTGTTCGATAGGGATGTCCCGAGCCGCCTTGCTGACCACCTGTTTGCCGGCACGCGATTCTTCCGGTACGAAAACAAGGACGTCCCCCGCCACCTTCGCCACACAGCCCAAACGAAAACCCAGTTCTTTCTCCCCTTGGCTGATGAATTTTCCCTCCTCCTCAAGCCAGGGACTCACATGAGACATGCTCGAATGGATGCCGAATTTCGTGAACGAACCCTCTTCCACTCGAACCCTGCATTTCCCGCAAACCCTCTTCTCTCCGCAGAGGGTCTCGATATCCACTCCCAGCAACCTGGAGGCCTCAATCAGAGAGACGCCTAAAGGCACCCTTCCCCTCCGGCCTGAAGGTTGAAAAATCACCATTGCCCTATCATCAGCCATGGTCCCAACTCCTCTCTCCAACCGTCAAAAACCCTTTCCCGCTTCTCATACCCTTCCTACCGCCGGTGAAGGCTTCTTGCCATGCTCCCGCACCGCATTTACGTAGGCATCCACGTTCTCCTTTTTGGAGGCAGGCCAGAGGTCGCATCCGGGCCAGACTGCATCCACCCCGTCATCAATGCACCTCTTGATGACAGGGGCGACGTGACCGACGTCCCCCGCCACAAGGGTGCCAAAGGGGTCGAAATTACCCAGAAGAAGGACTTGATCGCCGAGCCTCTTTCTCGATTCAGCCACATGATTCTTTTGATCCACGCTCAATGCGTCCGCACCGCACTCGTTCATCATCTCTATGATCATGTCCGTAGATCCGCAGATGTGAAGGATCTTGGGGGACTGCAGGGCGTCGAATACCTTCTTGAGATTGGGCTGGATGAGACTCTTCCACATGCGGGGGGAGAGAAGATCCGTCCCTGTGCCCATCTCCCTGATATTGATGTAGTCCACCCCGAGGGCCTGATAGTGCTTCGCCAAATCGATAACGAGACCGGTCATCTTGTCCAGGAAGGCCTCGATTCTCTCCCTGAACTTTCCCGTCCCTTTGAGCAAGACGTCCAGTTCAATGAGTTGCCCACCCATGGTAAAAGGTCCCAGGACCCAACCGCCGAGGGCATATTTCTCCCCCGTCCGGGACTTCAAGATGTCGAATGCCTGATCCACAAGCGGCATCCTGCCCCTTGAAAACAGATCGTCGGGGATCTTCACGTCCTCCGGGGCGGGCCACTTGGAAGGGACCGTCGGATAGAGGATCTCCTCGGAGTCCTCGTAAAGGGACATGCCGCGACCCATGGCCTCCGGCACGGTGCACATGTCATAGGGGATGATCAATGCGTCGAAACCGTAGATCTCGGCCGACACCATGGCGGAGCGGGCCATGTGTTCGGCAGAGGTGTGGATTTGCGGGAATCGAACCCCCATCCGTTCGATAGCCTGGATAGTGACCATGCCCATGCCGCTGAAACAGGGCATCGTATCGATAGGCTCCTTCTTGAAAAACCTTGTCACCCTCTCCTTCGGGGTCATAACGTTCATATTGAACTCCTCTTTGTTGCAAATCGTCTGAGAAGGGGCATGGGATCAGACTATATCCCCTTGAGTTGGTCCACGAAATCGGGAAAAAGCTTGTTTAGCGGGTGGGTCGCCAATTCAGGGAGCTTCCTGGTCTCGGCAAAGACCAGGGTGGCCGTATAGGCATCGGCCATGGCCACTGCAGGAAAGAGTCTTCCTGAGCCGGCCATGGGGCCGGAGAAGATCATGTCGTGGTACATCGCCGCCGCAAGGCCTCCCAGGGCGGCGTCCGCCCCGGCCCAACCCTTGAAGCCCCACATCTCTCGCGCCGCCTTCCACATATAGGATCCATTGGAAGGGGCGCTCGCACAGGGAAATCCCCATTTCTCCTTAATCAGCCTGTTGGCCACGGAACACATGGCCACGGCCGGCCCGTTCATGGCCGAGGTGTCCACAAAAATGCTTTCAAAATCGGCCCCCGCCCTCTCTATGGCTTCCAGGAGACGCTGTGTGCCGGTGACGCGGCCTGTGGGCATCTGGTCATCGGGATCAAAGGCGACCAGGAGGACGTGCTTCACGCCCATTTCGGAAATGGCCTTGATCTCCTTCTCTACCTCTTTTTCCCAGACAGTCAGGCTGTTATAGAACATCCGGTCCAGCAGACCCTTTTCAGCACAGTACCGCGCCCCGGCCAGCTTCGCCTTCATGACCCAAGCGTCAATGCAAAAAGGCATCCGGCTGGCGCCTGTCACAAAGTCGATGTAGAGCCTGAACTCCTCCTCCGTATTCGCGACAATATCGGCCATGCATGGGACACCTGTCTCTCGAGAGAGCCTTTCGGTCGTCTGCAGAAGTTTTTCAGCCCGTTTTTCATCGAAGCCCTTCTTTCTCTTTGACCCCGCAAAGACCCTGTCTCCTTTCTGAAAGATGGAGGGGACGATAACCGTGGGGTATTGGCCCGGTTCTCCCCCGAATCTCACCCCGCCGATCTCACATACTTTCTGTTCTCGGGAAAATTGGAACAT
>JAZDGZ010000124.1:0-5893 GCA_043806375.1 Pseudomonadota bacterium
AGTGTCGATCCGGGGATTTCCCATTTTTATCCGCAAGATCTTAGGTTGGCCCTACTCCTCGAAGGCTATACCAAACGGATTAGGCAGGTCTTCTGACTCCCCCGCCCTCTTGGCGACCTTCCCATCCCCGTTATCGGAACAGTGGTACACAATGGCCAAAAGGGTTCCCTTTTCGAAAAAGGGCAGGGTTACAGCGGCGGGCCCGTCCCCGACTTTAACGGGGTTCCCTGTTCAGCTCCTGAGGAGCACCTAAACCCGATATTCTTATGACTAAGAAAAAAGAGGATGGAAGTCAAGAGAAAATTATTTTCCTGCCCTTGAATCGTCGCAGGGCTCGTCTTCGTCATCTGCCCTGGCATGCTCGGCGCTTGGGGCCGTGGTGCAGAAGGGCATCTTTCCCTCTTTTTTCTTCTTTTCCTCTTCCTGGGTCTCTTCTTTCTCCTGATCTTTCATCGCATGCCTCCTTACGACCATGGCGTCAAAGGATTGGGTTGAAACCGTTTCTTCCTGCGGCAGGATTAATACATTCTGCTAAGAAATTAAAGTTTTTTGAGATCCTGTCAAGGGATCCGGAGGGAAGAACCCTTATCCCGTTTCCACTATCCCCTCGCCTGAACACACACTGCGAAGGCATTCCGGGCGTCTCTCGAAAGGATGCCCTGGTGAGGACCGGCATTACCCGGCATCCAGTCCTTTTGTAAATCTTCCGGAGATAATGGCGCCTGCAACGGCGGCCATAATGGCCACCCAGACGGCAACGGCCACCCAGCTGTGAAAGATATTCCACAGGGCGCCGCTCCCCACAAAGCTGGGGACGATCATGACAATTCCGATACCGATTTTTCTAGCAATATCCATCTCATACCTCCTGAAACTTACCTTTCTAATTCTTAATTGATGGTCTCGTAAAAAGTCTCAACAACCTGTCATTTCGAGCGAAGCGAGAAATCTTACCAATGTAACACGCTGAAAACGCAAGATTTCTCCTTGCAGTCGAAATGACAGATTCATCGAATACGACTTTTTGCGAGGGCATCTAAATTGATCGCTTCAGAGAAAAAGGGAATAAAATGGGGCATTTTGTTGGTTCCCGGTCTTGCTTCCCAATAGATCCCCCAGAATAGGGTGACCCTTGCACATATTTGACATGGTTGCATGGGACTACTTGGATTTAGAGCCTATTCTTTTAACCGCAGAATACCCGCCTGCCATGCAAAGTGCTTAGCGGTGCAACCATAACGCTGGCACCAATGAGGGAGGGAATAAATCCCTCCCCTACGTAGAGGCGGGGTTTACCCCCGCCACTCCCGAATCTTCGTAAAGGCATTGCGGGCAGGTCGAACAAGGAATTTCGAATATCGAAGTGAAAACTTCATCATTCTGCGGCTCCTTGTTCGATATTCAATGGTCTTAAATTTGTAGAACTGCTTCTAGAAATATGCTCCGTGTCAATCCTATATGAAGACCAGGCCAAAGAGGGGAGATATATCAGAAACCATGTCTTCCCAGAAAACTCAAGACCTCTCGGACATATTCTTCAGGCTGATGTTCATAGGCATTGTGGCCGCAATTGGGAAGGACTGCAAGCTCTCCTTTCGAGAGGTGGCGGTAGAGCGAAACACCCTGCTCCACATCAAATATGGAACTCCTGTCCGGATAGAGCACCAGGGTGGGGCAGGCAACCAAAGGTAACTGGGGACGGAGGTCGAAGACCTCTTTACCGTAGGCCCCGCCGTAACGACGAAACTGGTTGAAGAAGGTCTCGGCATAGTCCTTCCCGTGCCAATCGAGGAGTTTTTGCTTGAGATCCGGTTCCAGGTCCTGAAAGGACGCCGTGAATTTTTGGGGATTGAGCTCGTGCATGGGTATCATGCTGTGGGACTGGGTGCTCGAAACAACGATGGTTTTGACCTGGTCCGGGTACGCGGCCGCATAATCTACTGCCACGACCCCTCCCTCGCACTGACCAATCGCGTGAAAGGAATCGAAGCCCAGGATCTCCCTCAGGGCGGCCAACTCGCGAAGGCTTTCAGGGCGAAATCTGTCACTGACATAGAACGCCTGGAAGTCATCCCCTCCCTCCGACCGGCCGTAACCCCTCCTGTCGTACATGATAATCCTGTAACCCTTCTTTACGAGACTCGGATAGATGTCCTTCCATATCTTGGTGCAGCCGAATCCGTGATGGAGCAGCAGGATGGTATCCCCTTGGCCTTGAACTTCGTAGTAGATCTTTTTTCCGTTCAAATCCGCGAAGGCCATGCATCTTTCCTTTCAACTTTTCATGCGATCAAAGGAACTTATTCTCTGTCTGTTCGAACGGAAAAATAGCATAAAGTCCTAGGTTGATCAAGAAGCTTCTTTCCCCCCTGATTGACCATATTTCGACAGGCTCAAGGCCTCAACGGAAGCACCGACTCATGTAGTGGCGGGCGGTATGCCCGCCAATTTGGGCGGGGATTAACCCCGCCCCTACAGTGCCCGGTGGCGGCTATGAGGCTTATGGGGGCGTCATCAGAGAATCTGAACAAGTATTGCGGCTTGACTTGCCATTTGGCAATAACTCTGGTGGACCACCCCGGGAGGCGACCCGCCTGGACAAAGCAGGCGATTTGGGGCAACAGCTTTTTTTTGTGACCCCCCGGTCAAATCGGTTGACACCGGCACCCCTGTTCCATTATCTCTCTTGACATGAAAATGAACCGAATCCCTATAAAGGACACACTCAAAAACTTCCTGGCTCTAAAAGAGTATTTTATCAGAAACCGGTGGAGCCTCTCTGTAGGGCTCGTAAGCCTTCTGGCCGTAGACCTCCTCCAACTCCTGATCCCTCTGGTCATCAAGAGGGCCATTGATACCCTGACGACCAAGACGGCAACCTCCATTATTCTTCTCAGATACGGGATGGTCATCATGGCAATAGCACTCGCCATGGCCGTGCTTCGTTATGTATGGCGCCATTTCCTGTTCGGGCTTTCCAGAAAGATAGAGCAAGGCCTAAGAAATAGACTATACATCCACCTCCAGGCCCTTTCCTTCTCCTTTTACCAGAGGACAAAGACCGGAGACCTTATGGCAAGGGCCATCAATGACATCAACGCCATTCGAATGGCCACAGGAATGGGGCTGGTGGCCTTAACGGACGGCATGGTGTTAGGCCTGGCGGCCATCGGGTTCATGGTCTATATCAATCCCTATTTGACCCTGATTTCGCTTATTCCCGCCCCGATCCTCATCTACCTTACCAGCATTCTGGCCCGCCGTATGTCCTCGGGCTATGAAAGGGTCCAGGCGACATTTTCCGAACTGACCGAGAGGGTTCGCGAGGCCTTTGCTGGAATCCGGATCATCAAGGCCTACTCCAGGGAGTCCTGGGCCTATGAAAGGGTGGGGAGAGAGGGGGAGACCTATGTCTCCGAAAACATGCAACTGGCCAGGACTTTCGCCTTCTTCTTCCCGATCATGGCGATCTTCACAAATCTGGGGCTGGCCATCGTCATCTGGCTGGGAGGCCGCCTGACCATTCTCGGTCACATCACGACAGGCGATTTTGTCGCATTCATCAGTTACCTTAACCTCCTCACCTGGCCCATGATGGCCATAGGCTGGGTGACCAATCTCATTCAGAGAGGTTCCGCCTCCATGCGCAGAATCAATCAGATCCTTGATGAAGTTCCAGAGATCGTCAGCGCGTCTCCAATCCAAGCAGATATGGAGATCAAAGGGGGGATGGAATTCAGGGAGGTCGGCCTCAAATACCCCGGACAGCCGGGGGAGGCGTTAAAGGGGATTTCTTTAACCATTCGAGCCGGACAGACTGTCGCCTTGGTCGGCCGGGTAGGGTCAGGTAAGAGCACCCTTCTTCAGACCCTCCCCCGTCTTTTTGACTTGCCCGGAGACTCTATCTTTGTTGACGGCATCGACATTCACGACATCCCCCTCCAGACGTTGAGGGAGAGCATGGGCTTCGTGACACAGGAAGTGATCATATTCTCGGATACGATTCGCAATAACGTTATCTTCGGCAGGGAGGGCATCTCTGAGGAAACGCTGGTGCAGGCTCTCAAGACCGCCCAGATTTACGACGAGGTCATGAGCCTCGAAAAAGGTCTTGATACACTGCTCGGGGAGAGAGGAATCACCCTTTCAGGGGGTCAAAGACAGCGGCTCAGCATTGCCCGTGCCATTATTTCGAATCCGCCTATATTAATTATGGACGATGCCCTCTCCATGGTCGATACGAGAACGGAAGAGAGGATTCTGAATCAGATCCTGCTATCGCGAAAAGGCAAGACCAACTTGATCGTCTCCCACAGGCTTTCCACGATAAGCAGGGCAGATATCATCGTCGTTTTAGATGGGGGTAAATTGGCAGAGGTAGGAGATCATAAGACCTTGCTTGAGAGGGGACAGGAATACACCAAAATCTACAGGAGGCAACTTCTGGCTCAGGAACTGGAGATGGGAATGGGAAATCGGGTGATCTGACTATGTACGGCGAATACGGATACATGGAGGAAGGGCAGCTGGGAAAGCCCTATGACTTCAGGCTGCTGAAACGATTGGCGAGGTATGCCCTGCCCTACAAGAAGATCATTTTGATGGCTCTCTTCCTGACCATCATGATCACCCTTCTGGACCTGGCCCTTCCCTATCTTTCCAAGGTAGCTATCGACAGATACATTCTCGCCTCCTGGTACAGGATCGACCTTCATGGCATGGAAGAGGGCGTTAGACAGGATTTTGTCAAGCGGTATCACGGTATCCTGGAGAAAACGATAGAGGGGGCTTATGCCTATGTTTCACACAGCAATGCCAGGAAGATCGATCCTGCCTTTCTCCATGAATACAGGGCCAGGGGAATCATCTCCCAAGAGGAGTTTTATAAGATCTCGCCAGCCGATCGAGGGTTGATTATTTCCAGAGAAAGGGAGGGCGGGGCGAGGGAGATGGAAGACGGTTCTCTTGCCGTTCCTCTTGAAGACCTCAAAGGCCTGAAGGCCGAGGAGATCCTCAAGATAAGGGCGAAGGACGTCAAGGGTCTCACGGTCATTGGAATCCTGCTCCTCGCCTTCCTCCTCACCTCCTTCTGGATCGGCTATGGGGAGTACTATCTCCTTGAATTAACGGGCCAGAAGATTATGCAGGATATCCGTCTCCAGCTGTTTCAGCGCATGCAGTCCCAGTCGGTGAGCTTCTTCGGCAGACACCCGGTGGGACTCCTGGTCACACGGGTGACCAATGACATCGAAAACCTGAATGAGATGTTCAAGTCGGTCCTGATCACTGTGTTCAAGGACATCTTTATTCTCACAGGGATTGTCGCGGTTCTCCTCTATCTGAACTGGCGGCTGGCCCTGGTCTGTTTCACCCTCCTTCCCATCATCTTCGGCCTGACCCTCCTCTTCAGCACCCTGGCTCGAGAGGCCTTCAGGGAACTCCGGGCGACGGTGGCCAAGATAAACGCCTTTTTACAGGAACGCATCACCGGCATGCGCATCATCCAGCTCTTCGCCACAGAGGTGTTCCAGAAGCGGCAATTCCTCAAGATCAATCACGAGAACTATCTGGCCGGAATGAAGCAGATCCGTGTATTCGCCGTCTTCATGCCCATCATGGACCTGATCTCCTCTTTAGCCTTGGCCCTTCTCATCTGGCACGGCGGCGGAAAGGTCATCGGGGAGGATCTTTCCCTCGGGTCTCTGGTCGCATTCGTCAGCTATATCCAGATGTTTTTCAGGCCCATACGGGACATTTCTGAGAAATACAACATCATGCAGTCTGCCATGGCCTCCACAGAGCGCATCCTGGAATTCATGGATCACAGGGAAGAGATTCCCGAACCGGCACAACCGATAAGCCCGAAAAGGGTGGAAGGCCATTTGGAGTTCAA
>JAZDGZ010000125.1:0-9764 GCA_043806375.1 Pseudomonadota bacterium
CGGATCGACCGTAAAAATGAAATCTTCAGCGCTTTCAACCAGAGAGCGGTACTTCTCCTCGGACTTCTTGAGTTCCTCGGTTCTGCGATCGACCCGATCCTCCAGCAGCCGCGCCCATCGGATTTCGAAGAATAGAAGGGCGGCAGCCCCCAGGAAGATAATCACGATGACGAACCCCTGTAACAGAAATAGCCTTATGGACCCGCGGTGGACCGCCCCCTCGATTTCAGATACGGGCGCCACAACCGCGACAGACCATTCTATGGGAGGGTTGTCGGAGATGATAAGAGGGCAGTAGGCGATCAGTTTCTTGATCTTACCGGTGATGCCCCGATGCCAACCGGAAAAAAACCAGCCCGCTCCCGCCTGGCCCTGAAGCATCTTCTCTTTCTGAATAAAATTGATCATTCCCACAGGAGTGCCGGGGTATTTCTCTTCTCTGATTTCAAAAGCGCTTTTTCCAATAAAGTCGGTATTGGGGTGATAGAGGAAGTTCCCTTTTTCGTCGATAATCCAGGCATAGCCCGTCTTTCCCGAACGGATCCCACTCAAAAAGGGAGGCAAAAACCAAGAGAGGTTGAGGTCAAAAAGCAGTACCCTTGGCGAATCACCGGGCAGAGAGGTCCCCAAAAGCAGACTTATCCCGAAGGGTCTGATCTGGGTCGGCGAGATCCAGACCTCTTGCGCGTCCAGGGTCTCAAGGGAGGGTAAAATATCCAGTCTATCTTGAGTTGCGTCCTTCAATGACCACTGTTTGTACGGCATGTAGGTATAATTTTTCAGGGTCTTGAGGTCGATGATCTCGATTTTCCATAACCCGCTCTCCAAGACGCGGTAGAAGGCCTGCTGGATCACCGTACTATATGTCTCAGGGTCAAAAGCTCCATGAACATCCTGTCTCTTGAGAAAAAGAAGCTCCTTTTTCAGGAGATGCAGCTGCCGTTCGATCAGGGTGGAGACGTGGCGGGCTATGACCAGCTGTTGTTCATTGAACTGATCTACGACCACTTCTTTCATTTCCCTGGTGGACCACAGGCCCAACGCAGCTCCTGCAGCCAGGAAAAAAAGGGCTGTGAAGGATACAGCCAGGAGAAGATTCTTTTCGATTTTGGGGCGTTTTTGTTTATCCATCTATCGCAAAGCCGGGCTAGGCCGAGGCCCCTTTCAGCCGATAAATAACAGGGCCCAAGGACCAGAAAAAAAGGACCACGATCAGCACGGATAGGCCGATCACCATGACGGTCTGGGTCCACCTGAATCCGCATCCCTTGACCATGCCTATGCCCACCAGCGCCCACTTCCAGGGTTCGGTCACATAGACGAAGAGCGGGATCCAGGATACCAGGAGGACCGCCCCTGAGGAAAAGGCATAGACCGCGAAGAGCCTTTCAATGGCGACCCTCCTTCCCAGGGTCAGGATGATGATCATAAACCCGACGCCGGCATTGACAAGGGGCATGGCCAGGGCATTGAGCAATAGGGTGCCGGCCGTGAGCCAAGGCCGCCCGTGAAGGGTGGTGAGGCTGGCTCCTGTAAAGAAGAGGCTCGATACAAGGAGAAAACCGAAGGGCTGGCTTAGCCGCATTCCTTGAGGAAGCTCGCTGAAAAACCGGCCTGGTGAGCCCAATATCTGTTTTAGGGCATGAAAATAAAAGGAGAAGGAAAAGCTATCGGTTCTTTCCATGCTCTTTGCCTCTCTCATGCGATCCCGGTCCATCGCATGGGGATAAAACCCTCTTCCCCGTCCGAGATATGATCTCCGCCCCCCCTCATCTTTGCGTCGGGCCGGTTATCCTCCACAGAGACCGAATTTCTCGATCAGCCCCCAAACGAGCATGATCAGGGTGAGGGCAAAGAACAAGGCCCGTTCCGTGCTTTTCCGAAAATAGGTGATGCCCTTTGCGTGAAAAAGGCCCCCCCTCTCGCGCACCGTCTCCTTACCGTTACTTTCCATGGTTGAACCTCCCTTAGAAGCCGGGCAAGCCGCCAAATCCCCTGGGAACCCAGTAGAGGGCGGCGAGCAGGGCAAGCACGACATTCGACAGGACCCAAAGGGGAACCCCGACCCTCAGGAAATCCTTCGGTTCAAGGTACCCGCTCGCATAGACGATGGCGTTCGGAGGGGTCCCGATAATCAGGCAATAGGCAAAAGACGAAGAGATGGCCGTGGACATGGCCACAAAGGGGAGGAAGGTCGTCCCCGGATGGGCAAAACCGGCCATGTTCAGGGCGATCGGGCCGACAGCAGCAGCAGCCGGGCCGTCGGCCATGAGGTTCGTGATGATAGACGTGATACCGTTGGAAGTCATCATCAGAGGAAGTCCTGAATTCATCCCCAGAGGAGCGAGCGAATCAACGACCGACCTCGCCAGCCAATAAGCTCCACCCGTCCCGTCCAGGGTGCGGCCGAAGATGATCGCCCCTGCATAGAGCCAGACCACCCCCCAGTCCACCCTTTCCTGGTAGTCCCGCCAATTGACCACGCCGGCAAAGAGATAGGCGATGGCCCCTGCAATGGCGAGGACTCCTATCCCAATCCGGATGGGGATGATTCCCATGTCATAGAAGGCCTTCTCCGTAAACCAGCCGAAGACCATGACTACGAAGATGATGGTTGCCGAGATCTGTTGTTTGTTCCAGGGCCCCATTCGGTCGATCTGGGCCTCCAGGTATTTCATGGAAGGCGCCAGCGACTTGATTTGAGGCTTGAATCGCCAGTTGACCATCACCCAGGTCGCCGGAATCATGACCAAAAGGAAGGGAAAGCAGTAGGTCATCCACTGGAAATAACCGATGTCCATACCGAACATGTCATTGAGGTAGGTCATCATGATCACGTTTCGGGCGCCGCCTGAGGGGGCCCCGGGACCCCCGATGTTGCAGGCCATGGCGATGGTAATCATCAACATTTTGGCCAGTTCTTTATCCTCCGGCACCTCATTGGTGAGGCTGTTCTGGTAGAGCAGCATGCCGATGGGCAAAAACATGGCGGCCAGGGCATGGTCGGAGATGAAGGCGGCCAAGGGGGTAATGACGATGAAAATGATCAGGGTGATCCAGCGGACGCTGGGGGCGGCCAGCTTCTTGAACATCATAAGACAGACCCGCTTATCAACCCCTGTCTTTACAAAGGCGGCCGCAAACATCAGACTTCCCATGATGAACCAGCAGGCATCATCCCAGTAGAGCATGGCCACCTCTTGCCTGGTGACCACCCCCGTAAAGACCAGAATCAGGCCGATACAGAAGGCCACGCCGGGCAAAGGGATACATTCCGTCGCAAAGCAAAAGACGACAAAGACGACCATGGCGATGGTCACCTTGATATGCCAGGCCCCTGTGTCTGCCAGGTTTTTATCCTTGGGAGAGAGACCTTCATATTTCAGATCCACCATCCTCAGTTGGCTGGACCGTTTCATAACGTCCAGAAACTGCTCGTCGCTCACATTGTCTTTGACATACTCTTGGGCCCTTTTGAAGTTCTCCGGGTCCGCCGGTATGTCGTATTTCTTGCACCACTTGAAGTCCCGTTTCATAAACCCCTTCTTGGAAACGGCCCCCATCCTCATGTTTCTTTCCATGATCTGGGCGGTTAAAAGTTGCCACTGGGAGACATTCTCACTCTTCTCCTGAAACAGCTCCATGGTAATGAAGTCGGCCACCGCCCTGGGTCCCACCTTCACTTCGGTCCCCACATCCTTCATCCCATAAGGGGTGGGCATCACAAGGACGAGGAAGAAGAGAACCACGGGGATGATAAAGAGCTTCCAGTTAATGTACTTGTCATATCCTGTCGTCTTTTTCTTTGCATCTGCCATTTTTCTTCCCTCTAGCTTCTATATCAAACGAGTTTCCTTTTCCGCATCAGGCGTATGGCCCAACTTCAAGGTACTTTATCTCGTTTCCAAAACGATCCTCGCAATCTCGAAGAAAATCTCCTGTTCCCTCACCACACCGACGACCTTCCCATTTCGGGTGACCGCCAACCTTCTCGCACTTTGGGTATAAAGCGTTTCAGCAACCTCCATAAGGGTCGCATCCTCCTCAATGGTGAGAGGCGGATCAGACATGATATCCCTAACCCTCTTGTGGACCAGGTCCTTGGCCTGGCTCGTGAAAAGACCGGCCCAGAACATGGGCGAATACTGAAGGCTGTCCGCCATGCTGGGTTTGGGGGCGGAAAGATAGGCCGGTCGTACGGCACTTATAAGGTCCAGGATGCTCAATATCCCGATCAGCCCTCCCTTTTTGTCGAAGACCAGGATAGAGCGGTGTCCCGTCTCCATGATCTTACCGGTGGAGACAAAACTCTCATAGGATCTTCTCAGCTGTTCGATCCCTTCCTTAACCGTGCTGTCGGCATCGATGGTGGTGTACTCTTCGATGGGGATCATGATGTCCCCTGCCTTCTTTTCTTCTTTTACACCCTTTTTTGAGACCCCGTAGGCATCGTTGATTTTTGAGGCCAGAAGATCTATGTCGCAGGGTTTGTTCAGGTAGTCAAAGGCCCCGTGTTCAAGTGACTCTTTTGCAGATTCAACGGCCCCATGACCGGTCAGCATGATCACCTGTACAGCCGGATCAATCTTCTTGATCTGAGCCAAGGCCTCGTGCCCGTCCATGCCCGGCATTTTAACGTCCAGAACCACGACATCCTGGCGCGCCTTCTTGAGGGCCGCAATCGCCTCTTCCCCGCTCCCTGCCATAGTGGTTTCATAGCCTTTTCTTGTCAGTATCTTCGAAGTTGTATTGCGAAACTGCTCCTCGTCATCCACCATCAAAACTTTTATCTTCTCTGCCATAGTCCCTGCCCTCTTTTCACAAACGGGTTCTATACATAGCGTCATAAATAATTGCGTATCCTTTTCCAATCGCGGTGTACGGGCGGGATTTATTCCCGCCCGAAAACCTACCTGATTTGGTCCACCGGGTGGGCATAAAGCCCACCCCTACGGTTGATTATGTTTCCGTTCAAATTGCGCATTGATTTCTGACGTCCCATATAGTGTTACTTCTCAACAAAGTCGCCCTCAAGGCTACAGAGTTGTTTGGCGCCTCACACAAGCCGAAACAAGCCCTATCGCCGTCACTCGAGCGCCTATTTCTCGGTCTCCCTCAAGATCTCTCTTGGCGTCCTTCTGACCATTCTCGCCTGGGCCACTCGGATCTTTTCCTCAAGGAGCTGTCTCTTGGCAAAGGCATCCTCAGCCTTGTTGATAAGCTCATCGATGTCTGTGGGTTTCATAAGGTAATCCGTAGCCCCTGACTTCAGGCCGTCCACGGCAGACTCTACCGTCGCATGGCCTGTCAACATGATCACCTCCACCAAGGGATAACGGTTCTTGATCGCTTTCAAGGTGGCGATACCGTCCAAACCGGGCATCTTCACGTCCAGAACAACCACATGAATATTTTCGGCCATGAGTTTTTCCAAGGCCTCAGAACCGCTTGTCGCCGTGGACACCTCGTAACCCTTTCTCGAAAGCAGTTTTTGGGTGGTAGACAGGAACCTCTCCTCGTCATCCACCAGCATCATTTTCATTTTCTCCATCTCTTCCCCCCATTACTGTCCTAGTCAATCCTTGTGTCTGTGAAGTATCTGTTTCGTTTAACCCTCAGAGCTTAAACCCTGTTTTTACCTCATAGCCCGTGGAAAACCCTATTCAAGCTTTCTGATGAATCGAAGAACTAACTTGCCCCGGGGAGACGAATCGTGAACGTTGTGCCGACACCCTTGTTGCTGCTCACCTCCATCACTCCTCCCATGCTGTCCATGATGCCAAAGCAGACTGAAAGGCCCAAACCGGTCCCTTGACCCACAGGCTTGGTCGTGAAGAAAGGTGTAAAGACCCTTTTCAGGTTTTCAGGGCTTATCCCGATACCGTTGTCCGCTACGGAGATCCTCACCTTTCCATCTTCATCCGGCCCTGCCGCAATGCTTAGCTCTCCTCCCTCCGATCCATGCTTTTCCAAAATGGCATCAATGGCGTTATTGTAAAGGTTGAGGAAGACCTGCTGGAGTTGTGAGGGATCGACATGAACTATCGGAGTCTTCTCGGAGACCTGTTCTTTCACCCTAATGCCGTGTACGCTCGCCTTCTTTGCAATCATGTTGATGACCTCGGGAACAAAGACCGACAGGTCAATATTCTTTGAGACGGGTTCACTCTGCCTTCCAAATTTAAGAATCGCCTGGGTAATTTTCGCACAGCGATCGATCTGAGACTTGATTTGATCCATAGAGTCTTCAAGTTCTGCAAGATCTTCAGACTCCTTCAGCTCACCCCTCTGCTTCAGATCAGACAAGATCGTATCCATGAGGGCCTGTTCCGATTTCATGATCTGAAGGGGGTTGTTGATTTCATGGGCGAAACCGGCCGCCATTTGACCAAGCTCTGCAAGGCGGGAGGCCCTAACGAGTTGTTGGCCCAAGTGGTCCTTCTCCGTGTCCGTCTGCTCCATTCGTTTGACGATTCGGTTCGTTGTGTAGAAGGCGACAGCCGTGATGGCAACGCCGCCGATCACGATGATGAGGAAGATCAAGTAAGCAGCAGAACGAAGGGCACTGAAGGCATCAGCCTTTTCCAGCCTCACCACCAGCAACCACTGCTTTTCCTTGAGCCAGGTGGTGGCATAAAGGGATTCTTCCCCTCTCATGTCTTTCTTGATGAAGGTTTTGATGCCTTCATGGGGCGCCCCCTCTTGGACATGATCGGGGTCCTTTTCCATGAGGGCCCCCCCGGAGCGCCGCTCAGTCTGAAAGATCCCCTCCGTATTCAAAATAAAGGCCTCACCCGTCTTGCCGATGCGCACCTTTTTGACCAGTTCGTTAAACATATAGGTATCGATGGTGGCGCGGATGACCCACTTTCTGTCTTTTTCCTCTCTTGCAATGGCGATAATGAAATGGGGAACCTTCCTGTACCCCAGGAAGATATCGCTAATATAGTAGCCGTATTTCATGACCTCCCTGAACCAAGCCTCCTGCCCATAATCTCTGCCGATCAATTGCTGCTTATAGGGCCCTTGGTAGATGACATGAATACCCTCCTCATTGAAAATGCCTAGGTCCACGAAGGCACTGGACTCAATCTGCAACTGCGTAAAGGTCCTGTAGAAGGTCTCAGGGTCGGCAAGGTCTTCATACCTGTAGGAATAGAGGATAAACTGAAGGTCAGCCTTGCGTTCGTTGAGAAAGGATTCGATCATCTGGCGATGATCTTCCACAATCCGCTTCATGCTGGCAATCGTGCTGCTTTCCAGGGAGGTCGTAAAATAGTAGTATCCAATGCCCAACACCAAAACAAAAGGGACGACCGGCACCAAGATCATGATGGCCAAGATGAGTCTTTTCAAAGCCGCATAGCGGTAAGGATTCATAGTCTCCTAAGCCCCTCCCCGGCCCGTCTTACGGTCGCCGTTACTTTTTCTCTTCCTTTTCCTGTTGGAGGACTCTACCCGGAAAACGCATGAGCTCCTTTATCTTGGCGGCTCGAATCTTTTGATCGTGGGCGTCCTTTTTTTCGAAGGCCGCGGCCATTTTCTCAATCATTTCTTCGAGCTTTATTGGCTTCAATAGGTAGTCAAAGGCACCCTGCCTCATCCCTTCAATGCTGGTCTCCACCGACGCGTGACCTGTAAGGAGAATGACCTCGACAAGAGGTTGGAGCTTCTTGATCTCCCTCAGGGTCTCGATCCCATCCATCCCTCCAGGCATTTTGATATCCAGGATAACCACATCGAAGAGCTTTTTCTTCATCATCTCCAGGGCTTCTTCGCCACTTCGGACTCCGGTGGCATCGACGTTCCTCTTCTTCAGGCGATTGACCACGGTCTCCATGAAGTCCGTCTCGTCATCGACTACCAACGCTCTGAAATCGTCCATAGCAACCTCCCTCAAAATACATTGCTTCACACTCCGCCTAAGGCGGATGGCTTTACTTTTTCTCAGGAAGGACAATGGGGATCTTAACGATAAAGGTGCTCCCCTTGCCTAACTCGCTTCTTAAGGTAATCGTCCCATTCATCTTTTCAATGATATTGTAGGTGACCCACAGTCCGAGGCCGGTTCCCTTACCCGTATCCTTTGTGGTAAAGAAGGGATCAAAGACCTTCCGCTGATTCTCTTCCGGGATGCCGGGGCCATTGTCGGCGATGCTGATGGCTATCTCCCCTCCGAACCTGATGCTTTTTATTTCAATAGACCCCTCCTTTCCGATCGCGTCGATGGCGTTGGAAATGAGATTGAAGAAAACCTGCTGGAGCTGGGCCTGATCACTCGCGACGATGGGCAAATCGGGCGCGAATTTCGCAAGTATTTCTATGTTATTGATCCGGGCGTAGTTATCCAAAAGGGAGATCGTTTGTTTGAGGGTCTCATTCACGTCCACGTCCTCCAGGCGAGGTTCCATCCTCCGGGCGTACTCCAGCATATTGTGAACCACTTTCCTGGCGCGTTCCACGTGTTCTTCTATCTTTTTTATGGATGTTCGAAATTCTTCGATATTCTTGCTTTTCTGAAGGTCCTCCTCAGCCAGCAAGTCTTCAATCCAGCCCGTTTTTTGGATAATAACCGCCAGCGGGTTATTGATCTCATGAGCAACCCCTGCCGCCATCTTCCCGACCGCAGCCAGCTTGTCGGATTGCAGAAGTTGCGAATTGAGGTCCTGCATCTTCGCATCCGCCTCCTGCAACCGTCTGACCGTGGACCTCGTCGTGAAGACCGTTGCCAGGACGATCACAAGGATACCTCCGAGGATAAGCATAATCTCGACATTTCGTGTCTTAAAAAGGCCTGCCATCTCTTCAGCGATATCCTGGCTGATCACCAGGAGCCACTTGTCATCTTTCAACCAACTGCCTGCATAAAGCATTCTCCTGCCCTGACCGTTGGTTTCTTCGATCACCGAAGTCCTTCCGCCAAACAGGCTGGGCTCCAGCATCGATTCACCAAGGATCTGAGCGCCGAACCGGGGGCGCGTCTGGTAGAAGCCCCCCTTGTTGATGATAAAGGCGTCCCCGGTCCTTCCCACCTGCGCCCCTCGAACCATTCCTCCGAAGATATCCGGATCAATGGTCGCCCGCAGGATCCACGTGTTTTCCCCCTCGTGGCGCCGAACGGCAATGATAAAGTGAGGCAACTGACGAAATCCCATGTAGACGTCACTGATATAGATGCCCTTGCTCATGAGTTCGCCGAACCAGGGCTGCTGATAGTAGTTGAGACCTTTGAGGTCGTATGGCCCCACATAGGCCAGATGCTGACCCGAGTTGTTGATCACGCCGAGGTCCACAAAAGCTCCGGCCCTTGCATTCATGACCTGGAAGGCATGCGAGAGGGTTTGCTCCCGTATCATTTCCTGAAAAGTGTGGGTATCGGCCATGGCGGCAAGAATAGCCGTTCGCTCCTTTAAAAACAGATCGACCGCTTCCGCCTGGGCCCTGGACCGGTATCTGATCTGGTCCTTTACCTTCTCCACATAGGTCTTGGCAAATTGGTAATAGATGGTGGTCCCAAGAATCAAAAGGGGCGTAAGGGAAAAGACCAGGCTTATTACGACGATCTTCCTTCGAAATCTTGCGTAGATGGGGGTCTTCATGTCACGGATGCTCCCAAACTATGTCACTGCCGCTTGCCTCTCTCCTCTTAGACACCTTCATCAGCCCGCCGGCCACGACATCAGCCGCCAGTAACCGAATATCGTCCAGAACCAGAGCACGAGCCAGGCAAGGAGGGTGATGGGCAGCCCAAATTTCACAAAATC
>JAZDGZ010000126.1:0-6511 GCA_043806375.1 Pseudomonadota bacterium
GTGCATCTCGTAGATGGCCATGGGTGCATCATGGCTGTTGGAGGTTGGACGTCTTTTCACCCATTCTTCATCGCCCCACGAATAGTCTAGATTCCAGACAATGGAGCCCGTCTTGGGCGGGACTTCGCTGAAGGAGGCGAAGGGGTCTGCCTTGTCGGCCTGGTACCCCTGATAGCGGGATTGGACGTGATACTTGTAGACCATCCCTTTTCCCAGGCCGGGCACAAACCCCTCCCAGATCCCTGACCGGCCTTTGGGCCTGAGGGGATGGCTTGTCTTGCTCCAGTCATTGAAGTCCCCTATGACGGAGACCTCCTCTGCATCGGGCGCCCATACGGCAAAGTATGCCCCTTCGATCCCCTGGTGATTGAGCAAATGGGCCCCCAGTTTCTCGTAGAGCCGGAAATGACTCCCTTCATTGAAAAGATAGAGATCATCCTCTGTGAGGAGGCTGATGTCGTAGAGGACCGGATCCGTCGGTTTTTCTTTTCCTTTCGGTGCCCCGGGGTTGCTGTTTTTTGTATCGGCCATGAATACCTCCTGAGGGTCAATTAAGATATTGGTTGGTCATCTCTTGCAGTGCTCGTCTGTGTGATTTGGATCGCAGTCTCTGCAAAAATTGAAGCTGGAGTACTGGAGTAATAGAGGATTGGAGTCAGTGGAAACCCGGCACCCCATCGCTCCAATACTCCATCGCTCCCACACGCCATAGAATCAGGGAGCGGGGTCCGCGCCAACGGCGCCAGACCCCTGCCCTCGAAATAGTTTCCGGAACTCACCCTTCCACCGCCCTGCGGATTCCCTGGAGAGGAATCCGGACCCACTCAGGCCGGTTGTTAAGTTCATAGCCCAGCTCATAGACCGCCTTTTCCAGGAGGTAGAGATCCAGGAGGATTTCCAGATCCTTACTGGATTCGGGAAGGAAGGCAGCCCCTTTTGCGGTCTCTAGGTAGCGCTTCAGGAAAGCGACTGCGACCCAGAGGCTCCAGTACTCTGCCTGGGACTCCAGGTGGAGGAGGTCCCCGGAGCGAACCGCCTCATGATCTCTCTGGGAAAAAAGGGCGGCGTAGGCGGCGTAGTGAAAGGACCGGATCATCCCGGCCACATCCCGCAGCGGGGAGCGCTTGATTCTCCGTTCCGAAATGGGGCGGGCGGGCTCTCCCTCGAAATCGATGATGACAAAGTCCTTTCCCGTGTAAAGGACCTGCCCCAGGTGATAGTCGCCGTGACAGCGGATGCGCTGGGCCTTGATCTTGGTGCTGACAATGGACTGAAAGCGATCAAGAATGCGTCCTTCCATGCGGACTATCTCTTGCGCCTCCGGCCGTATGGCCTCGGAAAGGCCTTTGAGGCCGCTGCGGAGGAGTTGAATGACCCTTGCGGTGAGCGTGCGCATCGATTGGTAGAGGGATCTCTGATACAGGCTGGAGAACGGCTCGGGGGCGAATGCAGGGTCCTCCGGGTCGGAGGCCAAATAGTGGTGAAGCTCCGCGGTCCGTTGCCCCAGGAGCCGGGCCGCTTCCAGGTAGGTGCCGATCCGCTCCCAGGCTTCACCCGGTATCTCCTTTCCAGCGAGGTCCAGAAGTCCCTCCTGGGGAAAGGCAATCTCCTTTTCATCCTTTCGTTCGGCCAGGGCCCGCTCAAAATAATGGCGCAGGGCGTCCAGGGTATATTCCCAGGCATCCCCCCGGTTGGGTACAAAGCCCTGAAGGATGGCGATGGTCATAGGCTCCTCTCGTCCCCTCCTGTATTCGATGGCCCCGGCTACGGGAGGGATGAATGGGCAACCTCTTTCGGTCAGAAATCGGCCGATTTCGAGATCTGGATTGACCCCCTCCCCGAGGCGCCTGATGACCTTCAGGATCAATCGCCTGCCGAAGAGGATCGATGTGTTGGACTGCTCCGCCTTCATGGGAGAGGGCTCAAGGGCGCCCTCTTCAAGGTCTCTGAGGCGCTGAAAGACCCCGGTAGGGGAGGCCGTAAACTCTCCCCGGCTGCCCCTGATCTTTCGGCTGCGGGCTATGGCGTCAAGGAGCACCCTGCAAACGCCCTCATCCATGAGGGCGTCACAGAGGATTCCCTCCTCTCCCGAATGTTTGAACCGGAGGCGGGCGATCGCTGCGCCGGGGCGCTCGCGGAGGACCCTCTCCGCATCCTTATCTCCTAGGAGGGAGAGGGGCAGGACATAGGTCTCTTCGTTTCCGTCCATGTATCGTACCAGGACCGTGGAGATGGCTGCAGGGGCTGGCGTGTGGATCAGGGGCGCCCATTCCTGGACCTCGGCCGATCTGATGGGCCGGGCCTTTCCCCCGAACCACCGGCTGCCCTGAAGAAAAGGGGGAAGCAGGGATTCGATAGGGGCCGCCCCTTCGTCCTCAAGAAGTTTGTCCCATCTGGCGTCCATGGAGATCAAGGGGAGGGCGGATGCGGAGGAGACGATTTGGATGACCGCGTTGTCGGGCTGCCCCGGCTCAAGAATGAACCAGTAGAATCCGTGAGGCCCAAAGGAAAAAGGATAGGATCTCCTCGTGATGCGAGGGAACTCCGTTCGGCCGAAGAGTTCGACGGGCATCATGCCGGCGTAGGGGGAGAGATCGATCTCCGCATACTGAACAAAACGGGAAAGATTGGTGAGGACAAGGATCGTCTCATTCTCGAAGCGTCTCACAAAGGCAAGGATCCTGTGGTTTTGGGGGTGTAAGAACTCAATGCCTCCGCGGCAAAAGGCCTTAAATCGTTTTCGAATGGAAATGAGGCGCTTCATCCACCAGAGGAGGGACTGGCGGTTGCTCATCTGGGCTTCCACGTTGATCGTCTCGTAATGGTATTCCGGATCCGTGATGGGAGGAAGATAAAGCCTCTGGGGATTCGCGCGTGAGAAACCGGCGTTGCGGTCCGAGCTCCACTGCATGGGGGTACGGACCCCGTTACGGTCGCCCAGAAAGACGTTGTCCCCCATGCCGATCTCATCTCCGTAATAGATGACCGGGGTCCCGGGCATGGAGAAGAGGAGACTGCTCATGAGCTCGATGCGCCTGCGGTTATTTCCCAGGAGGGGCGCGAGACGCCTTCGAATCCCCAGGTTGATCCGCATTCGGGGATCCTGGGCATAGACTCGGTACATGTAATCCCTCTCCTCATCGGTGACCATCTCGAGAGTCAACTCGTCGTGGTTTCGCAGGAAGATGGCCCACTGGCAAGATTCGGGGATGGCAGGGGTCTGATCCAGGATATCGAGGATGGGAAAGCGGTCTTCCATCTGGATGGCCATGAACATCCTGGGCATCAGCGGGAAATGAAAGGCCATGTGGCACTCATCCCCTTTGCCGAAGTAGGCGACGGCATCCTCGGGCCACTGGTTTGCCTCGCCCAGGAACATGCGGTTTTCAAACCGCTCATCCGCGTGGGCCCGCATTTTTTTGAGAAACTCATGGGTCTCGGGGAGATTTTCGCAGTTGGTGCCCTCCCGTTCATAAAGATAGGGAATGGCATCCAGCCTGAGGCCGTCCACCCCCGTCTCGAACCAGAAATCGAGGACGCGCAGGATCGCCTGCTGCACATGGGGATTGTCGTAATTCAGGTCGGGTTGATGCGAATAGAACCGATGCCAGTAGTAGGCCTTGGCCAAGGGGTCCCAGGACCAGTTGGAAGACTCGAAATCCTGGAAGATGATCCGCGTCTCCTTGTACCGTTCCGGCGTGTCGCTCCAGACATAGAAATCCCGCCAGCGGCTGCCCGGCATGGCCCGGCGGGCCCTCTGGAACCAAACGTGCTGGTCGGAGGTGTGGTTGACAACCAGCTCGGTGATCACACGCAGCCCGCGGTGGTGAGCCTCCCTCAGGAAGCTCTTGAAGTCGCGCATGGTGCCGTAGTCCGGATGAACCCCCGTGTAATCGGCGATGTCATAGCCGTCGTCCTTCAGGGGGGAAGGACAAAAGGGCAAAAGCCAGATGGCTGTAACCCCGAGGTCCTGGAGATAATCGAGCTTTGCGGTCAGCCCCTTAAAATCGCCTATGCCGTCCCCGTCGCTGTCAAAGAAGGTCTTCACGTGGAGCTGATAGATCATGGCGTCCTTGTACCAGAGGGGATCTCCGGGGAGGGCCCGATTCTGTTTTCTCCTGTTGCCCATGCGAATTGACCTCTACATGAAGTAATCAAAGTCCTGTTCCGTGCGCACGCGCCGGCGCAGGCGGAAGATGAAGGCCGGGGAGACCCGGGGGTTCACCTCGATATAGTTCCGGGCCGAGTGCCATAAAAACCGGGCGTCGCTCAGAAGGTCGTGGACCTGGAAGGACTGCCGGGGGCCAAGAGCCATCTCTTCAACCGGGAACTCCAGCCACCCTCCATGGGTGTGGTGGGGGTCCAGATTCACGACCACGAGGATGACATTTGAAAAATCCTCGGTGTGCTTGGAATAGCAGAGGATCTGCTCGTTGTCCACAGGGTGGAAACGAAGGGTCCAGTCGCCTTGGAGGGCCGGGTTCTCTTGGCGGATTCGATTCACCCGGGCAATGAAGTCCCTCAGGTTAGCGGGACTTTCGATATCCCAGTCTCGGATCTCATACTTTTCAGAATCCAGGTACTCCTCGCTCCCGGCTTCCCTGGCCCGGTTCTCACACAGCTCGAAGGCGGGCCCGTATATGCCGTAATTCGCGCAGAGGGTGGCTGCCAGGACCAGCCGGGCCATGAATGCCGATCTTCCCCCCACCTGGAGGTACTCGGTGAGGATGTCGGGCGTATTGGGCCACAGATTGGGGCGGAAGAACTCCCGCACAGGGGTTTGCGTCAGTTCCGTAAAGTACTGCCTGATCTCCCAGGCCGTGTTGCGCCAGGCAAAATAGGTGTAGGACTGGGTAAAGCCCCCCTTTGCCAGTCGGTACATGACCTTGGGCCGGGTGAAGGCCTCGGCGAGAAAAAGCACATCGGGATAAGCCCTCTTTATTTCGGAAATGAGCCACTCCAAGAAGCCGAATGGTTTGGTGTGGGGGTTATCCATCCGGAAGATGCGCACCCCTTGCTCGATCCAGAAGAGGACGACCCCCTTGAGTTCCAGGAAGAGGTCCTCCCGTTTCTCGGTCTCGAAATCGAAGGGATAGATGTCCTCATATCTCTTTGGAGGGTTTTCCGCATACTGGATCGTGCCGTCCGGACGCATCCGGAACCACTCCGGGTGCTCTTTCACATAAGGATGGTCGGGGCTGCATTGAAAGGCGAGGTCGATGGCGATTTCCAGGCCGTGCCTCTTGGCCCTGGCCAGGAGACGCCGGAAATCCTCGATGTTGCCCAGATCCGGGTGAACGGCCTTGTGCCCCCCCTCCTCGGACCCGATGGCCCACGGACTGCCCGGGTCCCGGGGATCTCCGGAGGGAACATTGTTCTTGCCTTTCCGGTAGGCGTGGCCAATAGGATGGACGGGGGGAAAATAGAGGACATCGAAGCCCATCTTCGCGATATAAGGAAGCCGGTCCTCGCAGTCCTTGAAGGTCCCATGCCTTCCCGGTTCAGCGGCGCAGGAGCGGGGGAACATCTCGTACCAGGTGCTGAATCGGGCCTTCTCCCGGTCTACGACCACCACCAGTTCTTTATCGTAAGTGGTGACAAATTCCTGGTCCGGGCGAAAGGCCATGAGGGAGGCCAGCCTTTCACTCAGGACCAGGTCTATTTGTCCCTCTTGCTTTTGAGAGACGGTCAGCCTCCTGACCCATTTCTGAAGCTCCTTTGCCGTCGGTCCTGAAGTTTTGGAAATCACCTCCTTGACCAATCCCAGCCCGATCAGGAGTTCGACCTGCACGTCCTGCCCTGCATCTACCTTCTTGATCAGGTCCCGTCTCCATGTCTCGAATCTATCCACCCAGGCCTGAAGGGTGTAGAGATAGCGCCCGATCTCCTTGACCTCAAAGGCGCCTTGCCAGCGATCGTTGACGAGGGGGGCCATGGGGGTCTCGGCCCATTCGGGATCGCCCTCTTTCCGATATAAGAGGGTAGACGAGAGCAGGTCAGGGCCATCTGCAAAGACATCGGCCTCCACAACGACCTTCTCTCCCACGGTTCTCTTGATGGGGAAACCCCCCCCATCTATCTCGGGCGCCACTCCTTCGATGACGACCCTCTTTCTTCCCTCCTTCAATGCCATGTCAGACCTCTTCGCGATCAAAGTTCGGATGGGAGACAAGATATGCGTTGATCATTAGACGAGGGGAAAGGTTCACGCGTGAGCCGCCCGGATTCAACCCCATCGTCCCTTGCCGGAATTCCCTCCCATCCATGGAGAAGATGGCCCGGACGGAAAACGAAAAGATTCTTGGCCATCACCATACAACGAAACGCCCGACATGTAAAGGTCCCGGCGCCGGGTCGAAGAAAATGCGAGGAATTCTGGAGAGTAAAAGCGTTGAGAGGAAGAGGCTTTTTTCATGAATTTCCTGGACAGCGGCAGAGAAGTCATTTATGAATGAATTGCTGGCCTAAGGCGAGCAATTCATTCTGTCACTGCGAGGCGAAACCCAAGCAG